>WRBN01000008.1 GCA_009784515.1 Spirochaetaceae bacterium
CGTATGAAAATTGGCGTAACCTACGGCAACCCCGAAACCACCACCGGCGGTAATGCCCTTAAGTTTTACGCCACTATGCGTATCGAGGTGCGTAAGGGTGAAACCATTATGAAAAGCGCCGATGAAATACAAGGCAGTAAGATGAATGTTAAAATTGTTAAAAATAAAGTGGCTCCGCCCTTTAAACGCGTGGAGCTGGAGCTGGCGTACGGCAAAGGGGTATCGGCTAGCGCCAGTTTGTTAGACGCCGCGGTTAAATATAACATTATTACCAAAGCCGGCAGCTGGTTTAGTTACGGCGAAGAAAAAATTGGGCAGGGGCGCGAAGTGGCCAAAGCTTTTTTAGAGGCTAACCCCGATATTTGGGCCACTGTGAGCCGCGAGGTTAAAAAGCTGATGTTCCCCGGTCAAGTAAGTGAAGAGCCGGCCAAAAAAGCCGCCGCAGAGGAAGAAGCTCCCGTTAAAGCACCCAAAAGCCGTAAAAAAGCGGTGGTAGAAGAAGAGGGGATTACTTTAAGCGTAAACAGCGATGAGTAGTAGATAACAAATTAAAAGAGATAAAAACCATAAGGGTTGCCGTAAAAATAAGAGAAGCCCTCGTTCATTAAGCGAGGGTTGTTAATTATTGATAGTTATTTTATAAACTTAAGACTAATCGTTGTAATTTAGTAAAATCTAAAGTTAGATTATGAAAGATGGTGGCTTTAACCATAGTTTGGTTACGGTGAACGGTTTCGGTATAATAACCTTCATCATTAAGCAAATAAACATGCACTAAATAGGGGTTGCGCACCACCCAATATTCTTTTACACCGGCTCGTTCGTAGTTGAGGCGTTTCTTGCCAAAATCGTTTTTAATAGTGCCCGGCGAACCCACTTCGATGATAAAATCGGGTGCGCCTACGATACATTGTTCAGAATATTTACTTAAGTCACATAACACTAATAAATCGGGCCGGTAAATGATGCTTTCATTTTCAAAGAGCAAAACATCAAAGTCTTGGAAGACAAGACAATTTTTGTCATCAAAATAACCGGCAAGCTGCCGGTAAAGGCTGCCATATATTTGCTGATGCATACCGCTGGGAGAAGGCGACATCAATAAAATCCCTTCATCAAGCTCACATCTTAGGATACTTTCCGGCAAATTGTAATAATCTTCTACGGTATAATATTGGGGGTTTAATATTTCGCTCATAACTTAATTATAGCTTAATTTTGAGTTATGGGCAAGTAAAAATTTAAATTAATATGCTAATCTAACTTGATTATAAGCAACCGGCAAAAACTGACTAAAACTTTGGTTTAAATTTATCAACGGCTTTTTGAATGCGTTCTAAATCTATAACAAGGCCCTCAAAACTGTGGACTTTGAGGGTGGGTTGGTTTTTGTAAATAGTTTCTCTAAAAAGCCCATCATCGTTTAGTAAGTAAACATAGATAAGATAAAGGCTTTTAATAACCCAATATTCTTTAACGCCGGCTCGTTCGTAGGCTAAACGTTTTTGGCCAAAATAGCGGTTCATTGTACCGGGCGAAGCTATTTCGATGACAAAATCGGGCGCACCCAGTACTTTTTGCCGGCCAATTTTGTCGTGGTCGCATACCACTAAAATATCGGGGCGGTAAATAGTGTCTTCATCTTTAAAAAGCTGCACATCTATATCTTGAAAAACTTGGCACGGTTTATCTTCAAAATAGTTAGCAAGTTGTAAATAAAACTTGCTGTAAATATTCTGATGTTTAGTACTCGGGGCCGGCGACATCAGTAAAATCCCTTCATCAAGTTCACATCTTGGGGTATCTTCCGGCAAATTGTAATAATCTTCTACGGTATAATATTGGGGGGTTAATATTTCGCTCATAACTTAATTATAGCTTAATTTTAAGTTATGAGCAAGCAAAAATTTAAACAATCCCTCGCTTTAATCCACCGCATGGCTGGCCAGCGGGGTTGTCCCGCTAAAGGCAATAATTTGGCTGCCCGGCGTGGCTAAATAAGGCAAGCGGATAGTGGCACCGGGCAGTTCGCCGCTAAACAGTTCGAGGTCGCCTAAGTTGGGGTGGTGCTCGATAATGCGTATGGGCAGCGGTAAAGGTGAATCGGGCAGGGTAAATTCTACAAAACCAAAAATGCGGTTGCCCACATTGTTAGGCTCGTTAATCACTAAAGTAAGTACTTGCCCGTAACTTAAGGCCCCGCCGCTGGCCGGGCTTTGGCTGACAACGGTGGCGTTATTGTCGTGGTTACCCGAAGAAACAAAGTTAAAAGGGATACCGGCTTCGGCCAGTAAAGCCAAAGTTTGGACATAAGTAAGGCCGATATAGCTGGCAATGTTTTGGCTAGGTAAAATGTTGCCGCGGCTTACACTCAGACGCAAGCTGGTTGGGCCGGTTAATTGTGTATCGGGCGACGGGCTTTGGCCAACTACCGTACCCACCGGCCGGTCGCTAATCACATAAACGATAGGTTCTTCAATTTGCAGCTGGCCGCCGGCATAGGCAATATTAATACGGCTGCGCACTTCGTTAAGGGTAAAGCCGGTAAAATCTTCAACAATATTAACAACGTTACCGCGATTAACAATTAAAGTGATATTACGGCCAACTTTTACGTGGATACCGCTTTGCGGGCTTTGCGATAAAATAAGCCCTTCATCGTAAAGGTTTTCCGAAAAACGCGTCTCGATGGCCGCCGTTAGGTTGTGCTCTTGCAGCACCAGCATCGCTTCCGTCAGCGAAAGGCCCACCACACTAGGTACAATGGTGTCGTCAAGCGGTTGTATACGGGCAAAAGAGATAATCGCCGCCGTCATCAGCATAATAACCATACTGCCGAAGGCAGCCAGTACAATATATTTAAAGGCCAGCCCTTTATTAGCGGCAATTTGCGCCTGTACATCTTGATGAGGTTTTTTAAAAAAATTTAACATTTTAAACTCCTACAAAAAATTGGCATTAGCAATATCACTTTCGCCGTTTAAAAAAGCGGCTATCTCCAGCGGTTTTTTACCGGCTAATTGTAACTTTAGTATAGCAACTATGCCCGCTTTTGTCTGTATCCCCAGTCCATCTTTTTTATTACAATAAGCTATCCGGCCAGTTTCAGTAAGGTTACGGTCATCAACCCGTATTTCATAAAAATAAAGTTCTTTACCTTTATAGTTAGTATATAACGGCGGTTGAGGGTTAAAAGCGCGCAGCTTACGTTCTATCTGCCGGGCCGTCTCTTTTTTAAAGAGGACAAGACCGTCTTCTTTTTTAAGCATAAAACAATAACTGGCCGCGTCGGCAGCCTGAGCCGTACCGGCCGCCGGATTTTTACTTAACGCCCCGATGGCTTCTGTTACCAAAGGCGGGGCCAGCCGGCTTACTTGCTCGCTTAAAGATAAAGTGGTTTCGTTACCGGTTAAAGCAAATTTTTGCTGTACAATAATATCGCCACTGTCAATTTTAAGGCCTAGTTTTTGAATAGTTATACCGGTTTCGTTATCACCATGTAAGATAGCGGCCGGGATAGGTGTAGGGCCACGATATTTTGGCAGCAAACTGGGGTGTACATTAAGGGCAAATTTAAAAATATTTAAAAAACTTTCTTTAAATATTTTGCCGTAAGCAAAACAAATAAAAAAATCGGCATTTAAGGTTTTAATTTGTTCTTCCAAGTTAGCGTCAAGTTTGGCCGGCTGCAAAACCGGTAGGTTCAGTTGTTCGGCCGCTACTTTAACGGCCGGCGGGGTGAGCACGCGTTTGCGGCCAACCAATGCATCGGGGTTACAAAGCACAGCAACCACATTAAAATGCTGGGCTAAACTTTGCAGAGTGGGCACGGCAATTTCGGGCGTGCCGGCAAAAACTATACGCATTAAATTTTCCTTTTTTGCACAAGTTTAGCGTATTTTTTTAAAGTTGCCGCCAACTTTTTTTCATCAAGATAATCTATAAATAACTTACCGTTAATATGGTCGTATTCGTGCTGCAAACAAACGGCCAAAAGCCCATCGGCCTCGAGGCTAAAGTTACGGCCGCGTTCATTTTGCGCTTGTATTTTTATGTAAGCCGGGCGGCTTATTTTTTCGTAAAGGGCAGGCAAACTTAAGCAGCCTTCTTCGTGGGTAGCCATCTCGATACTGGTAGAGATAATTTCGGGATTGATAAAGATTAACGGTTTGCCTTCCTCTATTTCGGCAATAAAAAACCGTTTGTTAAGGCCAATTTGCGGAGCGGCCAGCCCAATCCCTTTTAACTCCTTCATTACTTTAAACATAGCGGCCAAAGTAGCCGTTAAATCTTCGCTTTTAGCCACCGGTAAATTGACGGAGCGTAAAGTAGTTAATTGTTCGTTATCTTCAAATAGATGAATATTCATTAATAATTAATCCTTACCAAGTTTAGCTAAAGCTGCTTTAAGATTAGCCACATTATAGCCGTTTTGTACCGAAACAGCAACCACCTCTTCGTTTGGGTAAGTTGTTTTAAATTTATTTAAATTATCTTCGGCTTCGGGGCAATCCATTTTGGTGGCAATTAATAAACGTTTTTTAGTTAAAAATTGTTGGTTATAACTGTTAAGTTCACTTAGTAATAAAGAGTAACTATCTTGTTGGTAATTTTGCATGTCTAGGCAAAAAGCTAAAGCTTTAGTACGGCTAAGGTGCTTTAAAAATCGCAGGCCTAAACCCTGTCCGGCACTGGCGCCCTCGATAATACCGGGAATATCGGCTAAAACCAACTCGTCATCGGCTAAATTTAACACGCCTAAATGCGGCGTACGTGTGGTAAAAGGGTAGGCGGCCACCTTAGGGTTAGCGTTGGTAAGATACTTTAACAAGCTGCTTTTGCCGGCGTTAGGAAAACCCACAAGGCCAATATCGGCGATAAGCGACATCTCTAATAAAATTTCGCGGGTAAGGCCGGCTTTACCTTTGGTAGTTTTACTGGGTGAGCGATTGGTGCTGCTTTTAAAGTGGCTGTTGCCCAGCCCGCCACGACCGCCCCTTAAGAAGACAAAATCGGCCTCTTTATCGCCTAATTCCAATAAGATAGTTTTGGTTTGATAGTCGCGCACCAGCGTACTGGGCGGTACAATAATGACTAAATTGGCGGCGTTAGCCCCATGTTTACGCGCTTTACTGCCGTTTTGGCCGTTAGCAGCTACAAATTTGTGTTTGTTTTGCAGGTGAGCAAAAGTTTTAACGTTATGCCGCACCGCAAAAATAATATGACCACCGCTGCCGCCATCACCGCCATCGGGACCGCCCTCTTGCACATATTTTTCGCGCCTAAAGCTTAAAGCCCCGTTACCGCCGCTGCCGCTGGTTACTACTAATCTGGTTTCATCAATAAACATTTCTATTAATTAATAATTAAGAATTAATAAATAGAAGGCTTTTAATTCTTAATTTTTATTTCTTAATGAGTGATTATGCTGGCGCGTTGTTTACCTTTGTTAAAATGAAATTTAACGACGCCATCGGTTAAGGCAAAAAGGGTGTGGTCTTTGCCTACACCTACACCTTCGCCGGCGTGCACTTTAGTACCGCGCTGCCTAATAATAATTTGGCCAACCTTAATGGCTTGTCCGCCGTAAATTTTTACCCCTAAATATTTTGCGTTTCCGTCGCGCCCATTTTTAGCGCTACCGCCGCCTTTTTTTGTTGCCATTTATTTTACTCTCCAACTTTATCCAATTTTATTAACTTAGGATACTCCAAAGCAATATCATTTAAACCTTGCTCTAAAATTTGCAGGGCCGTTATCACCTTATCATTTTCCTTGCGGGCCATCAATTTAACTTCGTTAGCCAATAACTCATATTGGGTTACTAAATTTAAATTAATTAAATAGCGACTTACCGTACGTACCAATACGCTAACGGCAGCACAAGCCAAATTATGCCCTTTGGGAGCGCTACCGGCATGGCCGCTAATGTTAAAACCATAAGGACTGCCGCCGTCATAAAAGATGGCCGCCCTAATGCAGTTAGCCAATACTATTAACTAACAAGGTGGTGTAACTTTGCCTGTGGCCGCGATTACGGCGGTAACCTTTACGGCGCAAATATTTAAACACCATAACTTTTTTATCCCTAAAGCTATCTTGTACGGTGGCGCTTACCTTAACGCCCTCTACGTAGGGGCTGCCTACTTTAACGCCGGCTTCGCTGCTTACTAATAAAGCAGGAAAATCGAGCTTAGCGCCCACTTCGGCGTCGTATAAATCTACTATTAATTTTTTACCTTTTTCGGCTTTATATTGTTTACCTTTAATGGTTACGAGTGCGTACATAATTTTAACCTTTCTTATCTTTAATATTCGCTCCAGCATACAAAAAATTTTTCTTTAAGTCAAGTGCTTTAACTCCTGATTATCGCATTAAAATTATAAATTGATATTATACTTGCCCTTAATGATAAATGGTTTTATTTTTGTAAAAAATGGGCAAAAAGGTGTAAAAAAATGAAAAAAATATGGCTAACTATCTTACTGTTAGCAGCCGGTACGGCCCACGCCATCAGCTTTACTATGGGGGCTCAAATAGGCGCTGGGATTGGTTTAGCGTTAGTTTATGACGAACGTTTCCATCAAAGCGGCGAAACCTTAGATACGGCAGCTATTATTGGGGCCAATTTAGACGGCGGCACAATTTTTTCGTTCGAGATTTTTACTAAAATCCATTTAACTTATTGGTTTGCTTTACACGCCGAGTTTGGTCGCAGCGCTTTAATTATTTACGGCCGGGAGAGCCATGTTGATGCCCATTTATCACATTTTGCTTTGATGCCTAAATTTATTGCCGGCCCTTTTTATACGATGCTGGGTGTAGGTTTTGGTAACATTAGAGTGCATAGTCATACAGTAAGATTAGAAGCAGGTACCGTTGATGTTAGCTTGTGGGGGGTGGTGGTAGAGCAGCTGATAGCCGGCGAAACGGCCAGCTTTACCGTGAGCGATTGGGGGTTTAGCGCCATCTTTGAGGTAGGGATAAGAATACCGACGAGTGTCGGCAAATTTAATTTAGCCGGCCGCAGCCGTCTTGCGGCGGGTGGTTTTAATGATAATGCCTTAGTTTTTAATGGTTTTAGCGAAATTTTTGCTTTTCGTTTGGGGTACACCATCAATGTAAGTAACCTATTAGGAAGAAGAAACATCACCGCTGTTAGTTGGTAATTGAGGTAAAGCCGCTATAAAGGCTCCGCGGTCGCCCATAATGATTTCGGCTTTAATCAACGAGCCGGCCGGCAGATTGCTTGGTATATTTTTTACCCATAAGTCGTGGTAATATTCGCTGCGGCAGCGGCGCAGGCCATCGTGGCTGTCGTCCTCGATGATAGCCGCTACCGTTAAGCCTTCACTTTCTTTATAATATAAATGTAAATAACGTGTTGTTAGCCGCTTAAGCACCTCCATACGTTGGTGAGCGGTGCCCGGCGGTAAAGGTTTTAGCTTAAAGGCCTCCGTGTTAAGGCGCGGGCTAAAAGGAAAAGCATGAATATACGCTACATTGATGGTTTTTAATAATTTTAAGGTAGCGGCAAAATCGGCTTTGGTTTCGGTAGGGTAGGCAACGATAATATCGCAGGCGATAAAGCAGTGCGAATTAAAGCGGCGCAGGTAGAAAACGGCCTCGATAATTTGCCGGCTATTATAAGGACGCTGCATACTTTTAAGCACTTCATCGCTGCCGCTTTGGATAGAAAGATGAAAGTGCGGGCACAGGCGCGGATTGGTTAGTATTTGGGCCGGCGCATTTAAGATAAATTGCGGCTCGAGGCTGGATAATCTTATCCTAAAACCGTCGGTTTCGGCAAAAATTTTATCGAGTAAATCCCATAGATTGCCCACTTTATCATCGTGGTAAAGCGAAAGGTTGACACCGGTGAGTACTACTTCGTAAGCGCCGCCGGCGGCTAGCTGCTGCAAACGGGCGATAACTTCATCTGCCGGCAGGCTTTGAGAGGCCCCGCGTGCAAGGCGGGTAAGGCAATAGCTGCAACTGCGGCTACAGCCGTCCTGAATTTTTAAGGTAGCGCGGGTGTGCAAAGTAGCTTTATCTAGCGTAAAGGCAAAAGCATTGCCCTCTTGATGGCTTTTAAAATTATCGATAAAATTTTTAGCTGCTTCCATTATATCATCGTCTGTAACTAATTGCTGCGGTAACTGTAATAAAACATTTTTATATTCGTTAGTTATTACAATTAAATTATCGCCTAAAGCTTGCAGCTCGGCCTTGCTCACGGTGGCTCCGCAGCCAACGGCAATGGTAAGCCGGCTGTTGCCTAGCCGTGCCCGAATGGCCCGCCGCCCTTTTTGCTCGCTTTTACCGGTAACGGCACAACTGTTAATGATGGCAATATCGGTTTTGCCTTCGTTTTGCAAATTAAAGCCGGCGTTGATAAAGGCTTCGGCAATACTTTCGCTTTCGTATTGATTAAGTTTGCAGCCAAGTGTTTCAATCGAAAAAGTTAATGCACTCATAGTTTAATTTACACCATAAAACTTTATTTGTCAAAGGGCTATGACTATTTTATCTAATTTGAGGCAAAATAGCGGCTTGCCGCCGTCTTACCTCAGTAAAAGAGGGGTTAAGCCGCAAAGCTTCGTTGTAAGCGTGGTTAGCGCCGATAAAATTACGCGTCATCTCGCGGGCGTAACCTAACCGATACCACCACAAGGCCAAATTGGGGGTGTGGTGCACCGCAACACTAAAGGCCACATCGGCGTGGTTAAACAGGCTTTGGCCTAAATAAATTTCGCCCATATAAAAATAAAAGCGGCCCACCAAGTTGCCGGTAGGATTGATGGCAATGTATTGCTGGATAAGAGGTAAGGCCTCGCTATGGTTATTGGTTTGAAAGTAAGCCTCGATTAAATTTTGCATAATACGCAGCTCGAAGGGAGCAAATTGCTGGGCCCGCCGGCCGATAGTAATGGCCTCGTTAAAACGGCCTAAAGCAATCAGGGCCGAACTCCAATTAACATAGTTATCGGTAAGTAAAATGATATTACTGCGGTCGATTAAATTATCGGCTTGCTCCGAATGAGTAATTGTTGTTTGGTAATTACCTAAACGATAGTTAAAAGTGGCCTCTTGGATAAGGCGGCTGGCAGCGGATTGAGCATAAATAAAATTAGGCAGTAATAAAAAAATAATTAAAAGACAACGCACTTAATTTTTTACACCTCTAAACATTTTTGCGCATTTTACATGCTCCGTTAAACTCGCAGTTGCTTTCTATCACAAAACGGTCGGTAACAATGTTCCCATCTACCGTGCAATCGGTGATAAGTTCTACCCGTTTAAGAGCATCTATATCGCCTTTAACTTTGCCGTGCACAAAAACCGAGCCTAAACTGGTAATGTTAGCCTCTACTTCGGCGGTTTTGTTAATATATAAATCGTCATCACTATTAATACTGCCGTAAAATTTACCTTTTAAAATCATATTTTTAGTGAGGGTGGCTTCGCCCCAAAAGGCAACATCGTCTTCTAAGATGGTATCAACATGTTGTTCGTCTATACGTTTAGCATGAATTTCTGGCATAGGGTAATTTTAACATAGGCGGTGAAAAAAGTCAAATATTTTTTTAATGAGGGGTTATTTTTTTGCAGGCGCCGGCGAAGGGGATTGGTAAGCCGTTAATTATATATGGCCGGTAGTTACTTAATAAAAAAGCCCGGATTAGCCGGGCTTTTAAAGCTGTTAATAAAATACTAAGGTTGTTAATTAACCTAAGTTAATGCTGTAACCTACACGTAAAGCAGCAAATTCTAGTAATAAACGGCTACCGCCTATATCATCGAGAGTATTGCCATCGGCATCAAAAGTGCTTAAAGCAAAGCTGCCGCCGATACGGCTGCGTAAACCAATTAAAAGGTTACCCGGGCCAACGGCTAATTCGGTACCAACTTCTAATACACCGGCAATATCTACAAAGTGAACACCACCTTGAGAATCGCCATCATCCGATGAGCTAGCGCGGGCATAACTTACGTTAGGGCCAATAGCTACATAAAGCGGGAAAGCGATAGGCAGGTTAATGCGGGCTAAAATATCTAAACCAACGGTAAACACACCGGTGCTTAAATCACCGCGCTCTTCAGCATCGTTCCAATCGCTCCAGCCATCGCCGTCAGGCGTTCTGGTCCATATATCACCAATACCAATGCTGTAACTTAAAGCTACACCAAGTTGTAAAGCAATAAGTTCGCTAAAACCTAAGTTTACAAAAAGTTCGCCGCCCATTGGTAAGGCAAGCTCTCTGGCGCTACTAACGTTATCACCATCATTGGTACTATTAGCGGTGTTCATGGCAATACCGGCGCCCAATTTACCACCAATACCAATTTCTACAGCGTAAGCATTTACGGCTAACATAGCAACCATAGCTAATAAAGCTATTTTTTCATTTTTATCTTCTCCATTAATAAATATAAATAAACATAACAGCTGTTGGAGGTATTGTAGCATAACGGCCTTAAAGGTGTCAACGGTTTTGGCAAGAAAAATGCATGAATGCAGATAAGTTTTTAATTTAAGAGTTATTATTTTGTGTTATGCGGATATTTTAAATAATTATTGGTTTGACAAAGTAAACCGGCCGTGTTATAGTAGTTAAAAATGGCTTAAAGCCAATGGTACAGGAACCACCTCTACACCTTAAAGATATTGATAAAATATTAATAAGGAGGAGAGTAAAATGAAAGATACAAAAACTTTCATTAAAAGAGTGCTGCTAGCACTCAGGGTTACATACCAATTGCTAGCAGCCATTTTACCTCATTAGTAAATTAATTTACTAATGAGACCAAAAAAAACCGTAAGAGGTTTTCTCCTGCCCCCTGTTCCCCAATAGGGGCAAGGTTTTTTAATAGCTAAAGTATACGCAATTTTGTCTTATTTGTCAACTAAAATTTTAGTAAAAAGCGTCGCTCGCCTAAATTAAGGCAGCGTAACTTTATGATTAACCTAAAACTTGCCGCCGCCCGCTCTTGACATTCCCTGCCGCCTGTCTTAAAATTACGTTTAATATGGATACACTTATTTTATTTGGCGGTTTAGGCAGCCGCTTGAGTAACGGTCGTAAAATTATTAACAGTAAAGTACATAGCGGGCTTAATGTTTACTATAACGAGGTAGGGCCTAAGGCTTTAGCCGGCCTTACCATCAATGGCCAAAGCAGGCCGCTGCTGGATTATCAGCTGGCCATTCAACGGGCTAACGGCGGCTCTCTTTATTTGGGACTGGGAGCGTTGGCGGCGATGGTGCAGCTTTACTGTAGTAACAAATTTGGCGCTAGTTATTACGGGCAGCCGCTGCATTATTTAATTGAAGAGCGGCCGGCCGGTACCGTTGCGCCGTTAATAAAAATGCATAATGCCGGTTATTTAAACGATAAACCTTTGCTAATGGTTAATGGCGACAATTTAATGGATATTAATTTAGCCGCAGCTTTAGCCGGCGGCTTAGAGGCCGCTCGCGCCAATCACATTGGCGAAACCGGTATTATAGATATAGTAAGCGCTGTGCCGCGTGCGGCTTCGGCGGCTTATGGTGTGCTAGATATTAACCATAGCAACAATTTGGCTGTGTCTTTTAAGGAAAAACAAGCGGCTCATTTAAATCCTTATCAATTAGTGGACGGCGCAGAGCTGTGTTACGTGAACTCGGGTTTTTCCTTTATTATCAATCCGTTAGCGTTTTTTAATAAATATGTAACAAAAGAGATTATCGAGCTTTCGGCCCAATTAGAGGCCGGCCGGCTTAATTATAAAGAAAACGAAAAGCTGGTAAAATACGAAAGTCTTTACGAAAAGGTAGCGGCCGCCGGCCAAATGGCGGTGGTAAAACATTATGGCTACTGGAGCGACAGCGGCAGCGAAGAAGATATGCTTAAAATTGAGGCTAACTACCAGCCTGATTTGCCGGATTAAATTTGGTGAACAATCTTTTTTATCTTTGTTGGGGCGCCGCCGGCGTATGGTAATCTTTTTTGAAAAATGCTATAATAAATAACAACAAAAATTGGGCTAACTTGCCGAAACTTAACTATAACGGAGGGAAAAACTATGAGCAACACAATGCCTATCCCCGGTGCGGCAGGCAGCCGCTTTGCCCCGTTAATTGAGGCCCTTTACGAGCAGGAGCTGGTGCGCCGCCGTCCTTTAGAGCAACGGCTGGAAACTTCGCAGCACCGGCAGCAAGCGTGGTTTGAAACTAATCGTAATTTAACTAACTTACGCAGCGGCTTAAGCCGTTTGCAAGGGTTTGAAAGTATCTTTGGCGACCGTATTGTTAATAATGCCAACGAAAATGCCCTATCGGTGATGGTGCGCCGCCACACTACGCCGGCCGAAATAGAATTTGAAGTTTTTCAGCGGGCCGAAGCCGACCGCTTTTATAGTAACGAACTGGAGCTTAATCATCATTTTAATGCCGGTAGTTACACCTTTTTGGTGGGCGAGGCCGAAATAAATGTGGGTTTTGCCGGCGGTAACATTAACGAATTTGTGCAGGCCATTAATGCCGCCGAGCCCGATTTGCTGCGGGCCAGCGTGCTGCGTACCAGCTTAAACCGTAACACTTTATTTTTAGAGAGCCAGCTGGTAGGCCGCGACAATATCCTCGATTTTAGGGGCGATGCCCGCCCGCTGGCCTTTGATATTGGCTTAATTACCGACCGTATAGAGGGCCGCTACCAAGTGGTAAGCGATACCAACGGCGGCCTGCGCGTAGGTAGTGACCTCGATTTAAGCCGTAATTTGCGGCTACAGCAGGGGCGGATTGTTAATGTGGCCCTGAGCGGCGAGGCCCCCAATATGCTGCGCGAGGGCGCTTTTATCGAGCTGGACTATCGGGTTAGGCCGCGTCCGGAGGGTTTTATGCGCACCGCCGGCCAGCCGGATAATCAGGCGCAAGCCGTGCGCGAAGGGCGTTTGGCCCGGCCCGGCGAGGTAGACCGGGTGGTTATCCCCGAAATCAGCGGGCAGGTAACAATTTTTGCCCAAGTTGACGGGCGGCTTTTTGAGCTGGCCGGTTTAAGCGAAAGCAGCGATTTTACCACTATTCAATTAGATTTGGGCCAGCTGGAGGGACGGCTAGAAAATATCATTTTGGCCAACACTAACACCGCCTACGAGGTAGAGACGCAAAATATCAATGTTTTTATTCCCGGCGATGTCGATTTTATCCCGGTTAATCCGGCCAGCCGGGCTCAAGATGCCGAATTTACGATGGACGGTATACGTATCTCTAGGCCATTTAACGAAATAACCGATGTGCTGCCCGATATAGATTTTACTGTAAGGCAGCCTAGTAACGGTGCTTTTACCGTTTCGGTGCGGCACGATGTGGACGGGGCGCTGCAAGCGATTGATGATTTTTTGTGGCTGTATCATTTAAATATGGCGCAGATTAACATTGTAACGCACCGTGCCGGCAACCGCGAGGTGGTGGAGGAGCTGGCTTTTTTTACTCCCGAGCAGCGCGAGCTGGCCTTTGAGGATTTGGGGCTTTTTCAAGGCGACCAAACGTTTTTAAATTTAAAAAATCGCCTGCATACCATTATGATTAACGCCCATCAAATTGGCATTGGCACTGATGACACACGTATGCAAATGCGCGAACTGGGTATTGCCACCAATTTAAACACCGGGCAGCTTACTTTGCAGGCGCAGCGGCGCGGCTACTTCGAGATGAATATGGGCGAGCTGCGGACGGCTCTGGAAACTCGCTGGGACGATGTGGCCGATTTTTTTGCCAGCAACTCGGAGGGGGCGGTCATTCCCGACAGAGGCTTGGCGTTTGAGATGAACAATCTTATTAATAGTTATGTTAATACCGGCGGGATTATCCGCAGTCGTACCGATAATTTAACTCGGCAAATTGCCGCCGAACAGCGGGCCATTGATAACTTTAACGAGCGGCTGGAGCAACAACGGGCACGTTGGGAGCGTGATTTTGCCCAAGCGGAAGCTGCCGAGCGGCAGATGGAACGCTCGATGCAGCAAATGGATAACATGTGGAATAATAACAATAATAATAGGCGTTAAAAATAAATAAAAATGATTTTAAAAATAAACAATGAGCAACTTAATTTTGAGCTGGAAGCCGAAGAAACCGAGCTTGGCCATATTTTAGATAAACTGATTATTTACCTGCGGGACGAGGGTTATGTCTTGCTGCAAATTAAGGTAAATGATGGAGTTATCGATTTAAAAACCGCCGATTGGCAGCGGCTTAAACTGACCGAAATTAACGAACTTAACTTAACGGCCGAACTTATGCTGGAGCTGGACGAAGCTGTTTACGCCCTTAAACTCGCCGAAGAGGCGCTGTTGGCAGCTAATAAGGCGGCGTTGCTCAAAATGCAGCCGATGTGGCTTAAATTGGCTTACAGTATACGTTTTTGGCTGGCCGGCTTTGCTGTAGAAGAAAAACTTTATGCGGCGTTGTTGCAGTTGGATTCTTTACCGCTAGAGGCGGCTTCAAAACTAGTTAAGTTATTTATTGATATGCTAAACGAAAAAGAGAACGAACTTAACGATGTTTATACCGAACTTAATAAAACAATAACAGATTTATGTGATCATAAAGATATTTTAACATCTTTGTCTAAGGCGTTTCAGCAAAATAACGATGCTAAAGCTATGCAAGATATGTTAAATTTTATGCAGCTTTTTCAAAAAATTATCCGCCTGTCATCTTTTATGCCGATAGGTAAGGCCAAAGAAGAATTGGTTAAGTTACTTAACGAGTTATCGGGGCAGCTCTCGGCTTTTACCGAAGCCTGTAGCGCCCGCGATTATATTTTGGCGGCCGATATAGCCGAGTACGAAATTAGTGAACGTTTGCCGCGTTTGCTGCCGATTATCGCTTTACTTAAAGAATAAATAAAAATGAAATTAATAGAAATAAAAGATATTCAATACGAAGAAACAGCGGTTTATTACCGGCAAAAATACGAAGGAATAGCCGTCTTCGATTTTGAACAAGCCGGCGGTATCAACGAAGTGCCCATCTTTTTTGTGGTAGAGATTAACCCTTTAGGCGAAAAAAAAGTGTTAATCGAGTTTAAAAAGAATGTGCATTACCCGCTTATCCCGCTGCTGCGCCAGTTGCGTGCCCGTATAGTTACTATGAAAGAGGACGGTTCGCTTTTTTAATGCTATTATCAAGCAGTGAGCAGCTGGAAGAATTGGCCATTGATTTTGCTAAAAATTTAAATGGCGGCGAAATTGTTGCTTTGTATGGTGGCTTAGGAGCCGGTAAAACCAGCTTTGTACGGGCGGCTTGTAAAGCTTTAGGAGTACAAAGGGTAACCAGCCCCAGTTATGGCCTCATTAATATTTATACCGATGGCAAATTTAAAATTGCTCACCTCGATTTGTACCGCTTAAGCAGCCTTGAGGAGTTTTTAATGATTGGCGGTGATGAGGTGATTAAAAACCACCTAAGTTTTATCGAGTGGCCCGAACTGATTAAAGATGAATTAACCCATTGTATAAATATAACTATCGAAATTGCCGGCGATAACGGCCGTAAGGTAACTATAGATGAACATTTTAGCCATTGAAACCGCTGGTGAGGTGCTCTCTCTAGCTTGTTTGTATAATAATAAAATTTATGAGCTAAGTTATAATGTGGGTTTTAAGCATATCGAGCTGCTTCTGCCGGCCATCGATTTACTTTTTAATGAGGCTCGGCTGGATATTAACCAGATTAATTTATTGGCCATCAGCAGCGGGCCGGGTAGCTTTACTGCCTTGCGGGTTGGTTATAGCAGTGTTAAAGGCTTGGCTTTGGCTAAAAATATCCCTATTGTTAGCGTGCCAACTTTACCGGCTTATGCAAGTTCGCTTCGTAATCAAGAAGTGCTGGTGGTATTTGATGGCCGTAAAAATCGTTTTTATGCCGAATTGTTTATTAATAATAATTCAATTTACGGCCCAATGGATATTACTTTAGATGATTTAATAATTAAACTTAAAGCTTACCCTAATGTTATTATCACCGGCCCGGCGGCTCCGCTTTTAAATTTAAATTATGAGATAGATGAAAATTATAATAGCCCTAAGGCTAAATTTTTAATACCTTTAGCGCAAGAGATTTATCAAGAGTGCGGAGCCGATGCCGATAGCGCCGGCCCCAATTATTTACGGCTTAGTGATGCCGAGTTAGCTTTGCAGCCGGCTAAAGCGCATAATCTTTAGTAAATATAGCTGTTTAACCATTGACAGAGTACTCTTTTTACGTTATCATATAACAATTTGTTTTTTATTTGAGGAGTATCTGTGAAAAAAGTAATTTTGGATAAAGATGATGTTAATGTCATCATCGAGCGTTTGGCTATCGATGTTTACCAACATATAGCTCGCAAGCACAACAATTTAGCTTTTATCGGCATTCAAAGCAGGGGCGATAAGATTGCCTTGCGCTTAAAGCAGCTTATCGAAGCTAAGCATAAAAGAGTTGGTAATAATTATGGCGAAATCCCACTGGGGATACTTAATATTAATTTTTACCGAGATGATTTAAAGAAAAATTCTGAAGCGCCATTGGTAAACGATTTTAAAATAGATTTTGATATAACCGGTAAGCATGTGGTGCTTGTAGACGATGTTTTTTATACCGGCCGTACCGTCCGGGCCGCTTTAGATGCCATTTTTGATAAAGGCCGGCCGGCTAAAATTAGTATGCTTACTTTAATTAAACGGCCGGGCCGCGAACTGCCTGTTTTACCGGAGTTTGTTGGGCTTGATTTGCGGGTGGGTGATGGCGAATATGTTAAGGTAGAGCTTACTGAGGTGGAAGGCGAAGATAAAGTAACCGTCTTTGATAGGCCAAACTAAGCAGTTAATAACTAATAGTGAATAATTAATAATGGCCGCTTGGCGGCCTTTTTATGGCAGTTTGTTAAATTACCTTAAAATCACATTCTTCGTCGCCTTGCATTAAGCTGGGCAAAGCCGGCTCTAGGCAAAGCTCAAGGTTATACTCTTTAGCCAGTTTAGCGCATTTATAAAGATAGCTGGCGGCTTGTTTAACGGCCCTTTCAAAAGTTAATCCCTGTAAAAGACGGCCCACTAAGATGCTGGCAAAACTGTCGCCGGTGCCATGTAAAGAATGCTCAAAATTTATATAAGGAGTACTTACACGAAAGAATTGGCCTGTACCGCTATCGTAAGCGTAACTGGTAATGTGGTTATCCCCAGCGTGATGGCTGCCGGTTAAAACGATTTGTTTAACCCCTAATTTGTGCAGGGCCAACAACATCTCTTTAGCTTCTTCCTCAGTAACGGCTAGTTTTACTTCACGGCCCAATAAGAAAGCCGCTTCCGTTAAGTTAGGTGAAGCCGCCGCCGCACGTCCGATAAGTTTTTTCATAGCAGAAACTTGGTTATCGTCAAAACCATGATAGAGCGCGCCGTTGTCTCCCAGTACCGGGTCGACAAAAATAAAACCGGGTTTAAAGCTATCGATATAACTTTCGGCGATGGCTACTTGGTCGGGGCTGGCAAGGTACCCCGAATAAAAAGCATCAAACTTTAAGTTAAGTTCTTGCCACAAAGGAATAAACTTTTTTAGCTCATCACCCAAATTAAGCACCGATGGCAGCACGCTAAAACCAAAGTGATGGGCCAGTAAAGCCGTTGGCAACGGACAAACTTGGCAATTTAAACTGGGTAAAATCGTACTAACTGCCGATAAGCTGGAACGGCCATAACCACACAAATCGTGCATGGCCAATACTTTAAAGGGAGGAGTCATTATAACCTCTTTTTCTTTTTTAAAGTTATCTTAATTACCGGCTACTTTAACGCGTTTTTGCACTAATTGCTTAACGTTGGTAGCTTTACCTACGCGGTCGCGCAAATAATATAACTTAGCTCGGCGCACACGGCCGCGCTGTACCAGCTCTACCTTTTCTAGGCGCGGGCTATGCAGCGGGAAAATCTTTTCCACACCAACGCCAAAACTTAATTTGCGTACGGTAAAGGTGCGGCTAATCCCGCCGTTATTTTTAGCAATTACTGTACCTTCATAAATTTGCACGCGCTCGGTTTTGCCTTCAACAATTTTAAAGTGCACCTTAACGGTATCACCAATGCTAAAATTTTCGGCCTCATCTTTAAGTTGTTTAGCTTCTACTTGTTTAATTAAATCCATAACATCAATCCTTTTTTATTATCGCTTCATTATGCACAATTTCCCCACGATTGGCAAGGGTTTTGGCCATACTTTTTGCAAATCGCCACTTTTTTATTTCGTGGTGATTGCCGCTTAACAACACCTCCGGCACTTTATGACCGCGCCAGTCTTCGGGGCGGGTGTAGTGCGGGTACTCGAGTAAATCATCGTTAAAGCTTTCTTCTGCAAGACTTTGTTCGTTAATCACTCCCTCCAGCAGCCGCATTATACTATCTACAATCACAAGGCCGGCCAGCTCGCCGCTTGCCATTACATAGTTACCAATACTCATTTCTTCATCTACGTAACAATCTATAATGCGTTGGTCAATCCCCTCGTATCTGCCGCAAATCAAGATAAGCTCGCTCTGCTGGCTTAACCTAACGGCAGCGGCTTGATTAAAAAGCCGTCCCGAAGGTGTAGGGTAGACGATGTAACTGCCGGCCGTTTTGTGCGCCTCGATGGCCCGGCCCAGCGGTTCGGGTTTAAAAACCATGCCGGCCCCGCCGCCAAAAGGGTGGTCATCGCATTTTTTATGCTTATCGGTAGCATAGTTACGAATATTTATATTGTTATAACTTAAAGCTCCCTTAGTTATGGCCCGTTTAGCGATAGAGCTGGTAAAGTACGGCTCGATGATTTCGGGAAAGAGTGAAAGTAACGTAATTTTCAATCTTAAATACCTTTATAAATTACTCGCTAAACAGACAGTCATCGTTTAATAGCTCGATGGTACCGCCGTTTAAATCTACTTTCCCTACAAAGTGGGCAATAAAAGGTAAATAAGCCGGGCGGCCGTTATTAAGTTTTAGCTCCAATAAAATGTGGGCGGCTTCGCTGTAAGCTACCACTGCGGCGATAACTTCCCCTTTAAAAACCACTTTTAAGCCAATTAAATCGGCCACATAATATTCATTGTTCGCCAAAGCGGCAGCTTGCCGGCGCGTAAGCCACAATTCGCTGCCGGTTAATAACTTAACTTCTTCGGGGCTGTTAATACCCTCAAAGTAAAGCACCGCTATTTGCCCTTTAAGTTCGGCTTTAACCACTTTAAATTCTTCTTCGTGTTCTCTTTTTAAAGTAACACTTTGTCCGGCTAACTTAACAAGGTGCGCTAATTCGCCCGACAAACTTTTTACTTTAATGCCGCCGTGTACGCCAAAGCTGGAGCCAAGCTTGCCGCTTAATAGTTTAGCTATCAATTTGCAAGATGACGCGTTCGCTGTCGGGATTATTTTGCGCCGCCAATAAAGTGCGGATAGCTTTGGCGGTACGGCCATGTTTGCCAATCACCCGTCCTAAATCATCTTTAGTTAAAAAGAGTTTAAGCAGCGCCCCGTCTTCGTTGCGGCTTTCGGTTATAGTTACGGCTTCGGGCTGCAAAGCTAGCTCTTTAGCAATAAATTCGATTAATTCTCTTTGCATAACTATAAAGTAATTTTATTTTTACGGAATAAATCTTTAACCGTTGGGGTAAGCTGCGCCCCTTGCCCCAGCCATTTTTGGGCCAGTTCGGTATTTACTTTAAAAGTATCCACCTTTTCTACCGGCTTGTAATAACCAAGCTCATCTAACACTTCGCCATCGCGCGGCTTGCGGGCATCTACAGCTACAATCCTATAATAAGGCCTTTTAGGTGCACCAAAACGTTTTAATCTTATCTTTACCACTTAAACTCCTTTCCCAAGCCCTTGCATTAGTTGGGCTTGATACTCTTTATTTTTAGTTAATTTTTTCATTTGCAGCTTCATTTTCTCGAAGCGGTTTAAAAAACGGTTTACTTCCACAATCGTGGCGCCGCTGCCCTTAGCAATCCGTTTACGGCGGCTAGGGTTTAAAATAAGCGGATTATTGCGTTCTTTTAAGGTCATACTTAAAATAATGGCTTCTTCGCGGCTAATTTGTTTTTCGTTAAAATTGGCTTCAATGTCTTCGGCTTTAACGCCGGGCAACATCTTGGCCAGTTCGCCGGCTTTGCCCATCTTTTTAAGCTGGGCGATTTGTTCAAGGTAATCGGCTAAGCTAAAAGTTTTACTCATAAGCTTAGCTTGCATTTTTAAGGCGTCTTCGGTGTCCACCACCTCTTGGGCGCGCTCCACAAGGCTAACAATATCGCCCATACCCAGTATACGGCTGGCCACGCGGTCGGGGTAAAACGGCTCGAGGTTATCCAGCTTTTCGCCCACACCCACATATTTAATCGGCCTTTCGGTAACGCTTTTAATACTGAGGGCGGCACCGCCGCGCGTATCGCTATCGTACTTACTTAAAATAACCCCGGTAATGCCTACCTGCTCGTTAAAACTTTTGGCGATGGCGGCGGCGTTTTGGCCGGTCATGGCATCGGCAACCAGTAGTTTTTCATCGGGCTTTGCGATGTCGATAAGTTCTTTAAGTTCGGCCATTAAGGCCTCATCAATTTGCAAACGGCCGGCGGTATCGATAATTACCACATTATATTGATGTTTAGCGGCGTATTTTAAAGCCGCTTTAATGCGTTTAATAACATGGGTTTCTTCGGTAAAAACCGGTACCTCAAGCTGGGCGCCCAACGTTTGCAGCTGCTCTACGGCGGCGGGGCGGCTTAAATCGGCCGCTACCAATAACGGCCGGCGGCCTTCTTTTTTTAAAAGCCCGGCCAGCTTACCGCTGCTGGTGGTTTTACCGCTGCCTTGCAGCCCCAGCATAACGATGACCGAGGTTACATCGGGGTTTTTTAAATTAAGTTTAACTTGCTCATCGCCGAGTAATTTAACTAAACGGTCGTAAAGAATTTTAATGAATTGCTGGCCGGGATTAATTCCTTTAAGCACTCGTTCGCCCATAGCCTCTTCGCTAACGGCATTAATAAAACGGCGCACCACGCGCAAATTTACATCGGCCTCGAGCAAGGCGGTTTTAATTTGCTCGATGCTTTCTTCAATATTTTTATCGGAGATACGGGCCTTGCCGCTAAGGCTACGGCCTATCTCACTAAAGGTGTTTTGCAATTTATCAAACATAATACATAGTTACTATAAACCACTTAAGAGGGCTTTGTCAATAGTCAAAAACTATGTTACTATACCTTAAGCAGGTATTTTAATGAGTAAGTCCGGAAATGTTGCTGATATTTATAATTTATTTCAAGATAAAATTTTACGTGCAGCCGTAGCTAAAAAATTGGGGGTTGCGGCCGCTTTAACGGGGCAGCCATTAATGGAAGCCCTAGCCCAAATTACTCAGCTTGATTTAGGCCGCAAAACTTTACACGCTGAACAAATTAAAGATAGCGGCGGCCTAGAGTATTTAACGGGTTTAACTAAACTTAATATAGGCGACCATTATTTATATCATTTAAATATAGATAAATTAACGAATTTAACGCAGCTTTTAGCTTATTGGAACTATCCCGAAGAGTTAGATTTAAGTAAGCTTACCAATTTAACCGAGCTTGATTTAGGTGATTGCGATTTATCTCTGCTGGAAAGTTTAGATGTAACTGGGCTCGCCAAACTTACTAAACTTAACCTTATTTCCTGCGGTTTATTTAATAACCTTAATATAGAAGGCTTAACCAATTTAGCGGAAGTAGATGTAAGCCTTAACTCTTTTGTTAGCCTAGATATAAGCACTTTAATCGGCTTAAAAAGTTTTGATGGTTTTGTCTGTAAATTAACCGCTCTTAAAGTTGGGCAGCTGCCTCACTTAACGGGATTAAACTTAACATGCAACGAATTAACCCACATCGATGTAAGCGGCTGCCCCAATTTAACGAAGCTTTATTTAAATGGTAATAATTTAAGCCGGTTAGATATTAGCCATAACCCGTTATTAGAGGAACTTTGGTTGGATAAAAAGACAACAATTAGGGGCAGAGAGAATTGCCCCAAAGTTATAATTAAACACGATAAAAATTAAGGGACTGCCTTACCAAATAACTTATTAAATTCATCACTCTTAAAAAGTTGCTCCGGCTTACCTTCATTAATTAAGCGGCCATCATTTAATAAAAAAACATAATTAGCGTATTGTTTAACCAAATTAAAATCGTGCGACACCATCAAAATAGATAAGTGGTATTCTTTTTGTACCAAAGCAATTAACTGGTAAAATAACTCGCTGCCGTTTTTATCAAGGCCGGTGGACGGTTCGTCAAGCAGTAAAAGTTCGGGCTCGTTCATCAGGGCTAAAGCCAAAAAGACACGCCGCAGCTCGCCGCCCGACAGGGCCTCAAGCGGTCTGTCAATTAAACCGGCCGCCGCCACTTTACTAAGGGCTTCTTCAACTTTAGGCCGGCACTTTTTGCTGTTAAGCAAAAAAATGGGCATTTTATGGTAGGTAAGCAAAAATAAATCCAGCACATTACAGGGGTTATCGTGGCCAAAAGCTAGTTTTTGCGGCACATAACCAATACGCGGTAAGTTTTTTTTGCCGTTAAAGGTAATTTGCCCGCTGTGTTTTACTTCGCCGATTAAACTGCGCAGCAGGCTGCTTTTACCGGCCCCGTTAGGACCAACTAACGCCGAAATAGCGCCGCAGTGCAGCCGTAAGCTAACATCTTTAAGGATAACTTTACCATGCTCATAAAGTGATAGGTTGTTAATAAAGGTGGTGCAGCTGCCGTTCATTATCTTAAAGTATATCGTTAAGCATAGTTACAAAGCTGCTGCCTAACATAATAACAGCTATACAAATAACTACAAAAATAACAAAACCGATAAGCGGAATAACGCCGAGTTTACGCAAATAACTTTTCTTTTTTTTCATCTTAAAACCAATATATGCCGTATAGTATAACTTAAGAAAGTCTTTTTTGTCAAATGGTTATAAAAAGCGGTAACTATCCGGCTACAGGTACTAAAAAATAAAACACCCCCTTTTTAACTAAAGAGGGTGTTAATAAGGCAAGCCTTAACTACTTAAAAGTTTTACTAGCCGCATTCATGGCCGATGAGCGCATGGTAATTTTTTTAATCGGCATTTTATCTTTAAGCAATTCATAAAAAAGCTCGCATAAATTTTCGCAGGTAGAAACTTTTTTGGTAACCACAATCCTGTACTCGGGGTAAGACCAAGCTAAAGGGTTATCAATTTTTTTAAGAGGCACACAATATTTAGGGTCGTTAATAATGCCTTCCTTTTTGTAAGTGGCTAAAACAGCCTCTAAAAGAGGGTCGCCTTCCTGAAACAACGAGGCATGGTGAAAGTGGTCGAGCACCTCCCACGCTTTTTTAACGCCTTCTTTACAAGCATGAGCAAAACCGGTTACCGGGTCTACTTTGTCTTCCAGCTCGATGGTTAACAGGCCCGAATGCCCATGCAGGTGCTTGGCCTCGCACGGCCAGTTCATAAAGCGGTGAGCATACTGAAAATCGAGGTTAATAATTGAGGTGTACAAATCGTTCATCGTTTTAAATCTCCTTCTAAAAATTAAAAATAATAATTATTATTTATTTTATGATAGCACAAACTTATAGCTTTGTCAAGCGTAATTTTTAAAAATATTTCTAAAATGATTTGAGTAACCACGAAAGGCGTTAAATAGACGCAAGGTATAAAATTTTACCGGTTATTTTTGCCTATTTCGTGGTATTAGTAATTTTTTTTAACTTTCTACTTTTTTAATATGGGCGCCTAAAGCCGTTAGCCGGTCGGCAATATGTTCGTAGCCGCGCTCAATTTGGTAAATATTACTGATGGCGCTGGTGCCGGTAGCGCATAAGGCGGCAATTAGCATAGCCATACCGGCCCGTACATCGGGGCTGGCGAGGGTAGCGCCTTGCAGCTGGCTGCGGCCGCTGACGACGGCCCGGTGTGGGTCGCACAAAATAATCCGCGCGCCCATACTCACCAGTTTGTCCACAAAAAACATACGGCTTTCGTACATTTTTTCATGAAATAAGATAGTCCCTTCACACTGTGTAGCGGCGATAATCATGGTGCTCATTAAATCGGCCGGGAAGCTGGGCCATATTCCATCGGCGATGGTGGCAATGGCGCCGCCCATATCATTTTCCATCTGCATTTTTTGGTTTTTACCCACAAAAATGGTACTGCCGCCGGTTTCCCAGCTAATGCCCAGTTTTTTAAAGGCCAGCGTTACCATACGTAAATCTTTAGCCTGTACATTGTTAATGGTTAGTTCGCTGCGGCAGCAGGCAGCAAGGCTGATAAAACTGCCTACTTCCATAAAATCACTGCCGATAGCAAATTCGCAGCCGTGCAATTTATTAACACCTTTAATATTTAAGCGGTTGCTGCCAATGTTAGCTATTTTAGCGCCCATCGCCACCAGCATATGACACAGGTCTTGCACGTGCGGCTCGCAAGCGGCATTATTAATAAGGGTATCGCCTTCGCTGAGGACGGCGGCCATAATGGCGTTTTCGGTGGCCGTTACGCTGGCTTCGTCTAAAAAGATGTCGGCCCCTACTAATTTATTGGCAGTTAGATTGTAGTGGCTGGATATTTCTACCCTTGCCCCTAAAGCCTCTAGGGCTAAAAAATGGGTGTCTAAACGGCGGCGGCCAATCACATCGCCCCCCGGCGGCGGCAGCTGTAATTTACCGGCACGGGCTAAAATAGGCCCGGCAAATAAGATAGCGGCGCGGATTCTTTTAAGCGGCTCGGCCGGCAGCTCGCTGCTAATGTTGGTACATTTTACACGGAAAACACCTTTGCTTTCGTGCTTTACCGTACCGCCGATGGCCTCTATCACGCTAAACATTACTTTAACGTCTTCTATCTCGGGGATATTTTTAAGCAGCACCTCTTCATCGGTAAGCAAACAAGCGGCGATGCAAGGCAAAGCCGCATTTTTATTCCCGGCTACCGTTATAGCCCCACTCAGCGGGTATCCGCCTTCAATTACATATTTCATAACGTTATTTTAAGCTAAATTAGCCCCGCTGTCAAGGCGATGAGGGGAACCCTCCGCCCATTAACTTTAAAGTTACTTATCGGCGATAAGCACGCCGCCTACACCCACATTTTCTTTATCGTTTTCTTTAATAAATACGGTAAACGCTTGTTCCGGAATGTTCATTACCTGCGCTGCGGTAGTTGTAAAATCTTTTACTAACTTACTTTTTTGCTCTTTGCTTAATTTACCGCCCTCTAAAATAATTGTTGGCATAATTACCTCCGCCTTAAATTTGGAATACCTCTATTATAAACTATCTTTAGCTTAACTTCAAGGTGATTTAAGCTCTAATTTTTAATCACGGGCAAAAAAATCGGCATCAATAACCGGCCCTTTGGGCTCGTTTTTAGGGTCGGAGAGTTTGGCATAAAATTCGGCTAAGGTGGCCGGGTTGGCAATGGCCTCGTCTACCAATTTATTTACCAAGTAAAAAAGTAAAGCTACCATAGTTTCGTCATCGCCGGTGTCAATAACCAGCGGTTTAATGCCTTTAGGGCCGCCAACTTTAGCCTGACTAAAGCTGGCAAAAAAGTGCCGGCTGGCCAAGCTGCGCTCTACAATATATTCTATATCGTTGTTATTATTATCACCTTTAGCCCCTAAATGCATAAATAAACGGCGCATAGCCTCGCGCAAATAAGCGGCGGCGGCAGCAGGAGCCAGCAGACTGATGGAGCGGGCTTTATCGTAATATTCGTAAACCTCTTTAGGCATAAAGCTATGCGGCGCCGGCGCCGAGCCAAGCATAGGGTAAATTAACTGGCCGCTTACCCACAAAGTCATTTTTTTGCAGAGCAAACACACGGCCATATTAACCGAATTAGGCGTTAAAGTTAGCTGCTGCCACTCTTGGCTGGCGTAAACGCCGCAGTGCGGGCAGTTAAAGGCGCTGGCATTAAAAATAGGTACAACATAATCCATATCTTAGTATACTCATAAATGGCGGTTAAATCAATAAGTAATATGTAATAAATAATCGTTAATAGCCGGAGGAAGCTATCTTTAGTGGCATCTATTATCTATTAGTTATTAATTATTATCTAAATCGCCGTTTTCTATAAACGAATAAAAAGTTTCGGGGCCAACAATTATATGGTCGAGCAAAGTTACTCCTAAAAAGCCCGAAATTTCTTGCAGCTGTTTCGTAAAACTTTTATCGGACGGCGAGGGGTGAGTGCCGCCTGCCGGGTGATTATGCACGATGATGATGGCGTTAGCGTTATCTATTAAAGCTTTACTAAAAATTTCGCGCGGGTGGGTAACGGTTTTGGTAAGGCTGCCTTTAGTTAAATGATGAATTTTGATAAGTTCCTGCGCTCCGTTAAGAGTGAGCAGCAAAAAATTTTCCTCCGGCGCATCGGCTAAGAACGAGACATAGTGGTAAACATCGGCCGAGCTATTAATAAAACGTTTGCGGATATGGCTGCGCCGGATAAATTCGTGGGTGGCGATAAAGGTGGTTACCGCCGCTTCGGGTAAAGTTGTGCCAGCTAAATGCTCGTAACTTAATTCTTTGTTAATAATTAATTGATAACATAAATTAATCTCTTCCGGCTCTTCGCTGGCTATCATAATGGCTACCAACTCTCTATCACTTAAAGAGCCGGCGCCATCTTTAATTTTGTGCCGTAAATCTTTAAGTGATAATTGATTATCGCCGCTATCCAAAGCCACTTAACTACCGCCACTCATTTAAAGATTTTAACCATAAACTAAATTGTTTGTCGTTAATTAATTCTTCCAGCTGCGGCTTCATGCGGTAGCTCCAGTTGTCTTTACCCACCGTTCCCGGTATATTAATACGCTCCAGCTCGCTATCGGCCTCGCGATAGTTATCGCTTACGGCAAAGTAATCTTGCAGTTGCAGCATAACTATTTGGGCCGAGCAAATTTTAAAAAAGCCGGTGAGCAACGAGCCGGCCAGCAGCGGGCTAAGTTCCGGCTGGGCGGCCAACGCTTCGGGTAGCTGTAAAGCCTTAAGCAGGCCGGTTTTATCACTTTCTTCCCGCCACCATAACCTGATGGGGCTGCTATCGTGCACCGCCAGTGTGGCCACCGCCTTAAAAGGATAATGGCCGGGGTTGTCCCACGCCGGCGGGCTGGTTTGCCAGTTGCGCTTCCAGCGCATAACGGCTAAACTAAGTATTTTTAAGTTAGTTAGCACTTTAGGCACCACAAGGCTAAGCGCTCCTAAATCTTCGGCACACACCAACATATCGGTGGTGCCGGCCATTATACCCAGTAGTTCTTGAGCTTCGGCCTCCCATAAATGTTCGGCTGCCGCCATTTTGCCGGCTATTAAATTATCAAAGTTTTGCCTTTCGCCGTCATTTAAACTTTGGTAAGAACGGCTGTTTTGGTAATACCACGTGGGGTAATAGTTACCATCTTTTAATAATAAAGCCCGGTTACTATAAAAGCCGTATAAAATTTCTTTAGCTTGCTCGCTAACGGCCAGCTCGAAGATGGCTTTATCGCCTTTTATTTTATCCATATCAAAAAAGTAAAGGTTATCGTTTATCTTTTTAAAGAGCGGCAAAGCTAACTCTTTTTCGGGGCCTAAGTTGTTTAATTCATCTTCAAAGATATGCGGGGCGCTTAGCCAATTTAAACGTTCTTCGCCAAAACGCTCGGTAATTTCGGCTTTAGTAAGGGCCGGAAAGGGGTCAAAATGGCCTAAAGCAGCCCGGTAATCGTCTTTATTAATGGCCCAAATCCTAAAAAAACCGAGTACGTGGTCAATCCTGTAAGCATCAAAAAACTTAGCGGCTTCGGTTAATCTAAGCTTCCACCATTTAAAATCTTCTTTGCGATGAGCCGCCCAGTTGTAACAAGGAAAGCCCCAGCGTTGGCCAAAATAACTAAACTGGTCGGGCGGGGCGCCGGCTACCTGCGTTAAATCAAACAGCTGCGGGTTACTCCACACATCGGCCGAATCCTCGTTCATCATAATGGGAATATCGCCTTTTAAGTACAGCCCCAGTTCTTTAATTGTTTTACAGGCAGCATTTAATTGCAGTTGCAGCTCGTATTGCAGCCAAACATAATAAAAACATTCGACTTTATTTTTGTGATAATAATCGTCAATCTTAGCAGGTGTAACTTGCCGGTAACTTTTCCATTCGGGCCAGCCTTTGCCTTTGTTGGCGTCCTTAAGTTGCTTAAAAACGGCATAAGTTATTACCCAACCGTTAGTTGCCAGCCACTTATTAATCGCCGGCTCGGCCATAATGGCCTCTTGGTTAGCCTCATAAACCTCGCTTAAAAAGCCCAGTTTGGCCTTAAGCACGGCGGCATAATCTACCCGGTTGGCCCCTTTAAATTTCTTAAGGAGTTTTTCCAGCTGGGCCGTGAGGCCGGCGGCAAAAGTTATATGGTTAAGGTGCAAATAGATAGGGTGCAAAGCCACGCTGGACAAAGCCATATAAGGCGAGCTATCATCGCCGGTATCGTTAATAGGCAGCAGCTGGATAAGCTTAAAACCGGCCTCCGCCGCCCAGTGGCCAAAAAGACTTAGGTCGTTAAAATCGCCGCAGCCTAAACTGTTATTACTTTTTAAAGCACTGATAGGGATTACCACCCCGTGATATTTTGCGTTATGGTTCATCATTATTTAGCTAGTATATCATTAAAAACCAAAAACTGCAAATATTTATTTTAATTAATTTAACCAAAGACTTTAGTTAGCAAACAATTTGATTGACTTTATGGGTAAAGTGTACTATTATTATCTATGTACTTTCGCTGGAATGGGGAGAAGGAAAAAACATTAAATAATACCCGTGAAATATCTTTTGAAGAAATAGTAAAATCTATTAATAACGGCGGGTTAATTACTACCGAATTAAATAAATTATATAGTAATCAAATAATTTTTGTTGTGCGCATTAAAGGGTATGTTTATGCTGTACCGGCTGTTCCCGAAGGGGATAATTGTTATTTTTTAAAAACGATTTATCCTTCGCGAAAACTTAATAAAAAATATAAGGATACTTAACCATGAATGATGAATATTTAGATAAACGTTACGATGAAACCCCGCTAGATGATGAAGAGCGTGAGTTAGCAGCTATGATTGAGCGCGGCGAGCTTGACCCGCGTGACGATAGGTCAATTATTGTAAAAGTAAAGGTAGATGATTTAAATAAAATTAAAGATAAAGCCGCACAGTTAGATATTTCTTATCTAACACTGATTAGGAGCTTACTTCATCGTTACGCTACCGAGCAAATTAAGATGGATAATTATTTTTAATTATTCTAGCGCCGCCCTAATGCGCCGTATACCACGCGCACTGCTTTGCTCTTTGGTAATTTTAAAAACACCAAGCCGGCCGGTGGCCTCTACGTGCGGCCCGCCGCATAACTCCAGCGAAAAATCGCCAATTTTATATACTTTAACTTGTTCCTCGTAGTTGTTAAATTGCGCCTGCGCTCCCAGTTTTTTGGCCTCTTCCAAAGACATAATGGTCATCACAACGGGGTGATTGGCTGCTATCTGTTCATTAACAATTTTTTCGATGGCAGTAATTTCATCGTTTGTTAAGGCGCGCTCAAAGTTAAAATCAAAACGCAGCCGCTCGGCGGTGATATTGCTGCCTTGCTGGGCCACCTCGTTGCCTAAAACCCGCCGTAAAGCCTCATTTAAAAGATGGGTTGCCGTGTGGTATTTGGTGGTTTGCTCGCTGTTATCGGCCAGCCCACCTTTAAAACTACCGCCTTCGCCTTTGCTGCTCTCTTGATGTTTGGCAAAGGCCTCGTTAAAGCCGGCTACATCAACGCTCAGGCCATGTTCGGCGGCCAGCTCTTCGGTAAGCTCGAGGGGAAAACCAAAGGTATCGTACAACCTAAAGGCCACCCGGCCGGCTAAAATTTTGTTAGGGTTTTTAAGCAGATTAGGCAGCAGCTTGGCAAATTCTTTTTCGCCTTGCAGCAGGGCTTTGCCAAAAAGTTCTTCTTCAATTTTTAATTCATGCTGGATAACTTCACGCTTGGCCAACATTTCAGGATAAATATCCTGAAAGATATTTAAGACAATATCGGATAATTGAGCGATAAAAGCTCCTTCTATGCCTAATTTACGGCCCATACGCACCGTACGCCGGATTAAACGGCGTAAGATATAACCCCGCCCAACGTTAGAGGGTTTAATATCCACCTCATCGGCCAGCATAATGGTGATGGTGCGGCTGTGGTCGGCAATAATACGAAAGGCACGGCCCAATTCGTTATCGTTTGTGCCGCCGTATTTTTGGCCGGACAGCTCTTCAATTTTGGCTAAAATGGGGGTAAATAACTCGGTTTCGTAAACACTGTTATAGCCGTTAAGTAGCATAACCATACGCTCTACGCCCATACCGGTATCAATATTTGGTTTGGCTAGCGGTGAATAGCCGCCGTTTTCGTCCTTATTATATTGCATAAACACGTCGTTCCAAATCTCGATAAAATGGCCGCAGCTGCAACCGGGCCGGCAATCGGGCCCGCAAGCCGGGATAGTGGTAGTTAAAAACATCTCGCTATCGGGGCCGCAAGGACCGGTGCTGCCGGCCGGCCCCCACCAGTTATCGGCTTTGCCAAGCGCATAAATATTTTGCGCCGGTACGCCCAGTTTTAGCCAGATAGCCTCCGCCTCATCATCACGCGGGATACCGTCCTCGCCGGCAAAGATAGTTACATATAATTGGCTGAGCGGTATGCCCAGTTCGTCCTTAATAAAGGATGTGCTTAAAGTTAGGGCCTCTTCCTTAAAGTAATCGCCCAAGCTCCAGTTGCCCAGCATTTCAAAAAAGGTAAGATGGCTGGTGTCGCCCACGCTATCAATATCGCCGGTGCGTATACATTTTTGCACACTTACGAGGCGTTTGCCGGCACCATGCGGCTCGCCCAGCAGGTAAGGCACTAAGGGGTGCATACCGGCGGTGGTAAAGAGCACGGTGGGGTCGTTCTCCGGCACCACACTGCGGCCGCCGATGAGAGCGTGGCCGTGTTTAACAAAAAAATTAATATATTTTTGGCGAAGTTGGCTTGAGGTTATGTTCATGCGGATAGTTTAGCATAATTGAGGGAGGAATGGCAAGATTAAACCCTTTTTATATTAGCAAATAATAACTTATTATCTTCTTCTATATAAATAAAACGATATTTTAATACCGCTTTATCAAGTAATTCTATAGTAAGCAAAAAACTGCGCCGGCTATCTTTTATGTGCAACATAGGTTGTTTATCAGCTATTTTAGTGAGAGTTTCTAAAAAATAATCGCAAACATCGTGTTTATCTTTGTTGGCGCAAACAGCTATATCATTATCGAGTAATTTTTGTAATCGCTTCCTGAATTTATATCCAAAAATTAAATAACTCTTTTCTTTATTACACTTCTTTATATAAGCCTTTAATTCTGCTACTTTATGCCGGCATTCAGCTATAGTTACAGCCATTTAATTAACCATATCCCTTTCTATAGCTTTTTCTATCACCATAAAGGCTTCATCTATCTCTTCGTCGGTAGCCAACCTAAAAGGGTCTTCTATACCTTCTTTTACCATCTCTTCAAAGTCGTAATCGTCCTCTAGGGCCACCTCTTCACGGCGGATTTTAATAACCTTTTCGGCAACGCCTAACTCGGCGGCTAACTCTTTATCATTTTTTTTACTGCCCGCTATCATCATTTTATAGGGAGCCGCCAGCACCGCCGCAAAGTAGTTGGCTTCACGCTCAAGCTGTTTATCTTGGGAAAGGCCGTATTTACTAATTGCTAAATTAATTACTTCTTGTAATTTAGCGCTCTGTAAAATATTGTTATAAATAAGCAACAAAGCAATACGTTTAGCTTCTTTTTCGTCTGTTACCGTTTGGTAGGCAACTCCCTCATCGCCCAGCTCGCGGCAAAAAACTCTATCGCCATGCCTTAAAAAAATATGGCCAAGTTCGTGGTTTACGGCAAACCACGAATCTTCATCGCTAGCCGAGTTAGAAAGCACAATAAGCTTATTAGGCACAATAACAAAGGCATGGTTTTTATCGTCATTAAAACCGGCCTTAATTAAAGTTATTTTTTCTTCGGTAAGTATTCTTGCAAAAGAATTATCATATTTAAGTTGTAACTTACGCGCTGTTTTATAAATTTCGTAGCGTCTTGCAACGGATATATCGCCTATGGTCGCCATTTTTTTATTCCTCTTGTTTATATTATACCCCTATTTAGGTTATTTGTAAAGGCCGCCGGCAGCCCTACAAAAGCCCCTCCCGCTCCAACGCCGCTGTATATTCCTCCTTAGTAAGTAATCCCTCTTTAAATAACGCCGATAAACGGTTTTGTTTGCTTACCTTAACGGCCTCTTCTTCTTTAATGTCTACAAGTTTTAAGTTACTAAAGGTATAACTATAATCGGGTACAAAGCCGCATACTTTGCGTAGCGCAATGGGCAGCAGCTCGTTTAAAACGCGGCGGGCGCGCGGCCTTATCACACTTTCGATGGTAGCGTAGTAGTTATCCATATCTTCCTCGCCGCTGCTAAAGCCGGAGGCCGACAGGCCGAACAATTTGGTTAAAGGCATACGCAACGCCGAAGCCACCGTAATGCGGTTTTCGCGCAAAATATCGGGCAGGCCGCTAAAGTTAATTTGTTTTTGCTCGTAACTATCGTTACTGCCCAGCACCAGCAGGCTGCGATAATCTTTTAGGCGGGCGATGGTCTCGGTAAGGTTGCTAAGCCGTTTGGTGCCGCTATCGGTAAGCAACTGCTCGCTTAGGCCGTCAATCTTAAGTATATCAATTTTGGCCTCGTCCAGTAGCTCGTAAATAACGCGCTGGTTTTTTTGCCAGTTACGCACTGGCAATAAAGTGCGCTCGAGGTCGCTTAAGCCCCAGCCCTTTAACTCTTTATCGTATAAGGCCGGAGCGTCGGTACCTTTTAACAAGATAAGACGGCTGGGGTCAACCGTTATGCCGTTATAAACAAATTCACTGTTTTCATCATAATAATGCGCTTTGTCGCCTAATTGCCATCTATCCAATGCCCTAAAGCCTAAAATGGTATCTTTATTAACTTTATCGGCAAAAAACGGTTTATTAAGCGGCTCATCGTTGATGATAAGAATAGCCCCGCCGCCGTACAAAGCCGCCGCCAGCATCGCATTTTTGAGGGCTTGATAAGGGCTTTGCAGCCGCAGCCGTTTACTATTAGCGGTGTTCAGTACAGCCATCTCATTTAAATAATGAGACACATCGTTAAGTTGTTCATTAGTTAGCTCATCGCAACGCAGAGTAAGGCCGCCGCGTAAAGCGTCGTCCACCGGCACGGTGATGGCCGTTTGAATTTCGCTTTGTTTAGCGAAGGCACTGCTTAACAGCCGGCGCGATAAAGTGATGAGGCCGCCGTTCATAAATTCTTCGTTATCTAATTTTTTTATACCAATTAATTCTTTTAAACCGTTTTCGTGTAACAAAATAATCTTCTCCTTTTCATTAAGAATTAATAACTAAGATTTCTTAATTTTTAGTTATTAATTTATATTACTTCCAATAACGATACCTTTTTGCCTATATAAGCCGACAGCGCATAACGCATAGCATCGATGGTGTGGTTGTTGTTGTCTTGCGGTTGATTAAGGACTTGCCCGGTATATTTATCCACCTTATATTTATAATTATTTAGTTCGTATAAAGTGTTGGGGCAGTTCTCGCTTACCACAATTTGTTCAAAACCCTTTAAATAATAAATTCCCGCAGCTACGCTGCCTTTCCCCTTAGGGGCATCACGGATACAAAAGCCCGCCGCCCGAAAATGAGTGGCTAAATCGGGCCGGCTGTTATCGGCATAAATGAGGGCGTCAAGCGGCAGCTTTGCTTTAAAGATGGCTACAACTTCTTCAATCGTTTTTTTATGTAAGTACAGCTCTTCCCAGATGTACAACTTTTTGTCCTCGATAGTGCAGCCTACAAGGGCCGTTGGGTCGTTGGCAAAACCCCAATCAAGGCCGTACATTAAAACTTTTCCCGGCTCCGGATTTAATTTCCCCTCCGTAAAATGTTTATAAAAAACCAATTCTTCCCGGTTTTCAATAATTTCTCCCAGCCAAATTGCCCGGTAGCGCTCATAATTATGCTCTTTTTCGTAAAGGGCTTCGTTTTTGAGTACCTCCGGCAAAAAGGGGTTTTGGTCGTAATTAATGTATAACAGCAGGCAATCGGGCCGGTCGTTTTTAACAAAACGTTGGTAAACCGGGCTGTCGGCGCGTTTAGGGTTAAAACTAATCCAAATTTCGCTGTCTTTAGCCCGGATACTGGGGATTAACACCTGCCAAGCCGCTTCTTCCACGTCTTCGGCCTCCTCGATAAAGCAGTAATCTATCTCCTCTAAACTGCGTAGATTGCTGCTTTGTTTACCGTTTAGCCCCATAAACAGTAGCTCGCTGCCGTTAACACATTCTATTTTGTTGCTGCGTAAGGTAAAATAATTTTCGAGACCAAATTCGCTAATTAAATTACTGTAAATTTGATAAACGCTCTCTTTAAGTGAGCGTTGTACCGCCCGCAAATTGAGTATGCGTTTTTTGCCGCTTAAAGCTAAAATTAACAGCATACGTACCATACTTTGGCTTTTGCCGCCGCCCCGCCCGCCGTAAGCCACTTTATAGCGCCGTTTTTCGCTGAAAAAGGGGATAAAAGGCTGAGCAATTTGCAGGGTAAGGTTGTTAGCCGCTCTTCAGTTTTGGGCCTGCTCTTCGCTAGCGGCCTTGACCGGAGCTATCACCACTAAAGGCGGCCGGTTGTCGGCTGCTTTGGCTTTAGCGGCTTCGGCTGTATAATCAAAAAATATCTTTACCGCCTTCATATCGCCGTCTATAAGCCGGTTTGCTAACACTTTAGCTACTACCTCGTTACCGCTTGTACTGTTATCGTTTGCTAATTTGAGCAAAGCTTTTTCTAAATATTTACTAAATGCCTCCGTTTTTTCTGTCCTCCCTTAGGGGGTAATTAACGGCGGGGCGGAGGTTGGCTTTAGAGAAAAAATGATAAAAGTAAGATGGGATTATATTGACATATTATAAGTTATAATATATTTATGTTGGTAAATGGATTTAATATTAGGTACAAAATTTTACCTTGACAAAGCCGGCTGCCTATATTATAGTGGTTAAAAATGGCTTAAAGCCAATGGTATAGGAACCACCTCTGCACCTTAAAGATATTGATATAATATTAATAAGGAGGAGAGAAGCAATGAAAAAGCAAAATTTCATTGTAAAAGTGCTGCTAGCACTTAAGGTTTGCTACCACTTGCTAGCAGCCATTTTGCCACATTAGTGGCACAGTTTAAAAAGTTTGAATACTTTTTCCCGCCCCTGTTTCGCCGCAGGGGCGGCTTTTATTAGTAAAGTATAACGGGTTTTTAGTTATTTGTCAAGCTTCCTAAAAGACTAAGAGATATAAAATTATTAATTAACAAAACTAAACTGTTTTTTAATAAAAGGGCTTTACAAAATAAACCGGCTATATTATAGTAAACAAAATGGC
>WRBN01000009.1 GCA_009784515.1 Spirochaetaceae bacterium
TAACAACGCCGCCCTCAATCGCTCTCAGGCAACGAAAAGTACTTTAACATATCCTCAACCTTTTGTCAACCCCTTTCCAAAGTTTTTTAAGATTTTTTTGAATTTTTTGACCTTAGTCCACCTAACTCCCTTATCCTACGGATAAAGTCTTACACTACTAAAATATCCTCCGCCCTATCTACCACAAACAACCATATTTAATAAATTAACTCCAGCACATCTTCGCCATCAACCTTTTCACCGGTTAATTTAAAACCTAACTTCTCATATAATTTAATAGCTACACTATTGTCAGGCTCGGCACTGATAACTATTTTATTACGGCTTTTATCCTCTTGTAATTTTTTAATAATTACCTCCATTGCTTGCTTACCATAACCTTTGGCCTGATATTTTTTATCAACCATTAAACGACAAATGTAATGGTTATTGTTATCGCTGTCGATTTCGTGCATTAAAAAGCCCACCAAAACTTCATTATTATAAATGGCTAGCGGTGTCGCCTCGTGGTAAACCTTCGCTTCAGCCATAGAATAAAGGTTACCGGCCACAAATTTACCCTCATCACCGGCATTTAGGGCGATAACCTCTTCAAAGTTTTCTTTGGTAACTTCTTTTAACTCAATCATAGTTTTTCCCCTTAAGGCGCTAATGTTTTATCCAGCAATATTTCACCGGTATTTTTATAACCAATCTTTTCGTAAAAACTTCTTACGGCTTGATTATTTTGCTGAGTTACTAAATGAAAATGAGTTATCCCTTTGGCTAAGGCCGTCTTTTCCATAAATTGCAATAACTTTTTACCTATACCTTTATTTCTGTACGCTTCTTTAATAAATAATGTTTCTATATCCAAACGACAATTTTTGTAACAAATTGTTTTTACAATTAACCCCACACAAAAGCCAACGGCCTTATCTCCTTCATAAGCAATACAAACAATTTCTCCGGCGCTTTCAATATTTTTCTTTATTTTATCTTTAGTATTATCATTTTCAAAGAGGGCATTTAATTCGTAAATGCCCTCTACATCACTTTTACCGGCAATTTTAATAGTCATCATTTCACCTTATTCGCCAACACATCTATCACCAAAACCAGCCATAATTTTACAACTTGCTAATTCGCCGCATTCTTCACAGGTAATTACCTCTTTTTGCTTAGCGCAACTGCGTATTTCGCAGCCGGCACAATGCTCCAACTGTACACCGCTGCTTTTGCAGGAGGTGCAGTTAATCATCTCCGGCGTGTAGCTGGCTTTATGGGCTTCGTTCCATTCGGCAGCCGTCTGCTCACGTAAAGCCCAATCGTCATTTTTAAAGGCTAAATAGGCCCCGCACTCGGCACAATCTACACCGCAATAAGCTATGAGTTTTTCCATTTAACCCTCCTTAAATAGTTTAATAAGACAACTCTAAAACTATCTCACCCTCTACTATTTTACCCTTATCTATAAAACCTAGCTCTTTATATAGCTTTATCGCCACACTATTTTCGGGTTTTACATCAATATATATGGTATCACGGCTTTTATCTTTTTGCAATTTTTTAATGAGTATTGTTAAGGCCTCTCGCCCATAACCTTTGGCCTGATACCGTTCATCAATCATTAAACGAAAAATTAAATAACTATTTCCTTTAAGATGGTCGGTTCTGTACATTAAAAAGCCAACCAAAACTTCATCATCATCATAGATGGCCAGCGGGCACATCTCGGGATAAAACTTAGCTTGAGCCAAAGAATAAATATTAGACCGCAAAAAACCTTCCTGTTTTTCGTCAACTTTTAAAGCGATAACCTCTTCAAAGCTTTCCTTTGTAACCTCTTTTAATTTAATCATCACTTTATTCCCTCTATAAAATATATTCCATTTGTCTATCGTACGGTTCGGCCTCCGCCAGTTTTTTATCTATCTCCGCTGCATCTGTGCAACCTAAAGTTAAATAAAACCGCTGCGTATCTTCCGAATCGTTGGCCGAAAGATAAAGCTTACCGGTATTTAACTCTCTCGCTCTATCTGCACACAGTTTAAATAGATGTTTACCTATGCCTTGATGCCGGTACTCGTAAGATACATGCAAATATTTTAATTGTACATACTCTAAATTTGTCCCAAATTTATCGTTTAAAAGCATAGCAAAACCAATTAAATTGTTACCGTTATAAGCAGCAAAAACACAGCCTTTTTTGTTATTAATAATATGTAAAAACTCTTTAGCTATACTTTCTTTTTTATCTTTATTCCAATCAAAACTGTAACCTTCTTCTACCAACTGCCAGCTACCGCTTTCGTTAGTCCATAATTTATCGGTTTTTTGATACCTATTAAAATTAAGCAGTAAATTACCTTCAATATCGCTTGAGGTTAATTCTTTTATTTTTACATTACTATCCATTTATTTACCCGCTCTTTCACTTGGTTCTTAAGACTTTACAAAAAGTACAAACTATTTTTAGGAAGCTTTAGATTGATTTGTTCCGTTTAAATTGTTAGACACAAATATATTGACCAATTTGACATACAAGTAACGCCGTAAATCGCCGGAGATAGGTAACCTTTCCAGCTTGCGTTCCAGCTCAATTTGGCTAGGGCCAATATAACTAAGGCTATCATCTAAACTTTTAGTGCGCATACCTTTATAAATAATATTTTCTAACTTTATGGTCGCTAATTTATTAACAAGAGCCCTAGTTAAGGAAAAACCTATTAAAAAAACAATGGCTAACATAACCAACCCACCCTGAAAACCAAAAAGACCATACATACCATGTATATCATCACTAGTTAAAAGTTTATAGATTTCGTTATCCCAATCAACTTGACCGGCATCGGGATTAAAATTACTAGCGGCCGCATAATCGATGGCCTGAAAGCTAATGCCAAAAGCCAGCCAACCATCAACTATAAGCAAAGCCACGATAAAACACAGTATTTTATCTAGCGGTAATTTCCTAAGTAAATTTATCATATTCACCTCAGCTATAAATTAATTACACTGGCTTATATTTTACACGTTACTACTTTAATGTGTCAACAAAAATTTTTAAAAAATATCTCTTCGCTTCCTTTAAAGAAGTTACCTACTCATTAAAATTACCGCTAATTGCGTTAAAAACAAATTTTTGCTATATTTTTTTTATGGTTAAACTTATCAAGCTAGCGCCCTTCTTTTTTTTATTAGCCGCCTGCCGGCCGGCGGTAAGCGAGCTAACAGAGGCGCGCTTTAGGCAAACTATTTTTAATTACAGGCATTTGGATAGTTGGCAGCCGCATAACAACCACCCCGTTGTATTATTATTTAGCGCTGCTTGGCACCCCGCCCATAACCAATTACTGACCAACTTAAACAAAGCGGCGGCAAATTATAGTGCCTACAGCTTTTATACGGTAAATATAGATAACGAACGTCAACTGCTGGCTTTATTTAATATCGAGGTTATCCCCACCTTTATTTTTATAACGAGTGATGGCCGGCTGTACAACTTTAGCGGCTTATTAACTTACGATGAGCTTAACGAAGTTTTAGCGGCCATAGATGAATAAGCTACACAAGAGCCTTATCTAAACCATTAGTTACAAAAATGTTAGTTAATTTAGCGTATAAATAACGTTTTAAATCGCCCGAAAGAGGCAGCTGCTCTATTTTGCTTTTAATAACAGCCTCCAAAGGGCCGTTATAGCTAAGACCTTCTACTAAAGTGTTCTCTTTCATGTACTTATATATTATATTCTCTAAAATAACCACTGCCAGCTTGTTGATAATAATTTTAGTTAAAGTAAAGCCAACTAAAAAAGCAAGCGCCAGCGTAAAGAGCCCGCCGCGCAGGCCAAACAAAGCAAACATATTATGTATCTCGCGGGTGTTACCCAAACCCGTTAAAGCTTTAAATATTTCCCTATCCCAATCGACATAACCGCCTAGCTCTATATCTATCAGCTGAGCAATCATTCCTATATACAAATAGCCATCGGTTATCAATAAAGCTATGGCAAAACAAAGTAGTTTATCCAAAGGTAGTTTTTTAAGAAAGTTACCCATATTTTATTTCCTAAAATAGCTGTTAAAAGGTAATTAATTACAGCTGAAGAGACCAACCACTCATAATATTACCGGGGCCACCAGCACCACCACCTGAAGCGCCGCCAGCGTTCCCCATACCACCATCGCCCATAGGACCAAATGCAGGCGTTGCAAAAACACTCGTTGCCATTAGCAACCCTATTAAGAGTAATACTTTCTTCATTGTATCACCTCCAATATTTAAGATAATTGCATTATAACACTACAATTCTTATTTATCAACAAAAAATTTTAGCGGCTAACTCATTGCATAAACTGCTTTTAATCAATAGCTATTACTGCATTAATTATTAATAACATAACAACAACAGCAGCGATAATAGCTACTATAAAAACATCGGTATCACCGGTTAACCACCTTATTAAAAAAGCTACAGCTACCAAAATAATTGCCGTGCTGGGAATAGTTATTATATTGGTTAAAATCTTAGATTTATATTTACGGTCTAACAGTTCTTGTATAATAGAGATAATAATGGTAATAATCACAACCATAATAACTATTGCGCCTAAAATACTCAAATTATTGAAATAGGGGCTCATTTTCATACCGCCAATAATTGATTTAAATAAAAATTTTTGTTATACTCATAGTAGCAGATAATTGCTTTAAAAGATAGGAGGCGCAGGTGCTTTTATTTAACAGTATGGGTAAACAGTTGCAGCAATTTAATAGCCGCGAGGCCGGTAAAGTAAAGGTGTTTACTTGCGGGCCATCGGTTTATCTAAGAGCGCATTTAGGTAATTACCGCACCTTTTTGTACGAAGATATTTTGGTAAGGTACCTTGAGTACAAAGGTTACGAAGTTACCCGTGCTATGAACTTTACCGATATAGAAGATAAAGCCGTCGAGGCTGCTAACCAAGCCGGCCTTAATGTTTTTGCCCAAACCGAGCCGGCTAAAGAACAGTTTTTAAAAGATTTACAGCTGCTTAAAGCTAAAAAACCTATTATTATTAATGCCAGCGATAGTATAAACGAAATTATTAAGCTTATCGAAATTTTACTGGCTAAAGGGGTGGCCTACAACGACAAAGGCTCCATCTTTTTTGACCCTTTAAAATTTGAACAATTTGGTAAACTGTATGGGCGCGAAAAACTTATGGCCCGCTGGCCAAAAAAACGTATGCAATATAAATTAGATACCTATCCCGGTATGCGCTGGAACTTAGGTGATTTTATTTTGTGGCACAAAGCTAACAATAAAAATAGCGCTGCCGCTGCCGTATGGGATAGCCCATGGGGCAAAGGCCGCCCCAGCTGGAATGTGGAAGACCCGGCCATTATTAAACAAGCGTTAGGTGAACAGGTAGATATTAACTGCGGCGGTATCGATAATATTATCCGCCACCACGACTATAACATTGCCATTATGGAGGCCGCCTCCGGTAAAACTTACGCCAATTACTATCTGCACGGCGCTCATCTTTATATTGATGATAAAAAAATGAGCAAAAGTTTAGGTAACATCTACTACCCCGAAGATTTAGTAAAACAAGGTTACAGCGGCGAGGATATTCGTTACTTTTTAACGGCCGTTAAACATTATCGCCAAAGACTTAACTTTACCAAAGCCAACTTTGCCGAAGCCGGCAGTAATTTAAAAAACTTTAAAACTTTAATTAAAGAGGCGCTTAGCAATAAAAGCAACCAACCCAGCGGATTAGCCGGTAAATTAGAGTTAGCCTTTAGCCAAAATATGGACAACGATTTAGCGGTAGCTAAAGCAATTAAAGCGATGACCTTAACTTTAAAACAAAATAAAACCATTGCCGCTAACGAAGAGGCCAAAGTGATAACCACTCTTAACAAGATAAATACAGTACTACAACTTGATTTAATTAAAAACTAGCCGGTAAAGGAAACTTTTTTAATTTACTTCCATTAAGGCGCTCACAAGTTCGCCCTCGCCCTCTAGCTGATAGCCACCCGCCCCAGCCGGAATGAGAATAGCCTCACCTTGCTTTAAAGTAAGGCTAAAGCTGCCATCAAAGCTGGCAAATTTAACGCTGCCGGCTAAACACATCGTTATGCTAAAACAGTTGTCAGCTGCCATTATTTTATAGGCAGGTACCGTAATTTTTTGCAAGACAAACCCTTTATTTGCTGTTATAAATTTACCTTTACTATTAGCTTGTAACACATTGGGCTGCAACGAGGTAAAGTTGGTTATTTTTATTAATTCGTTAATATCTGTATATTTTTTAGTAAGGCCGGCACGCAGCACATTATCGCTGTTACCTACAACCTCAACGGCCATACCCTCTAAGTAACAATGTAAAGTATTAGCTTCTATATATAAAGCCTCATCTTTATTCAGCAATAATAAATTTAAAAAGAGCGGCGCTAAAATACAAACATCGTGCGGGTAAAGCTTATGCAACTTAATAACCCAACCGGCAGCTGCATCTTTTTGCAAAGCGGCGTAATTAAGGGCCTCTGTTATTAATAAGGCTGCACTATCGGGTTCCAACAAAAATAACGAACTAAAAAAGGCTTTTAAGCCTTCTTCGCTTTGATTAGCTTCAAACCTGCTAATATTGTCTGCCATAGTGGTAAACCCGGCTTGCTTAAAGGTAATTAAAATATCTTTACATGGCTTAAAACCGCAAAGCAGCCAAAATTGCTTACTTAAAGCACAAACTATTTCATTTTTGCCTTTACTATCCACGTAATTGCGATTAATTAAATTATTCTTAACCAAGTTATTTTCGTAACTAAAACCTGCTTCGGCTTCGGTTTGCTTAGGGTGCACCTGTAAAGAGAGCGGCCCTTGCACCGCTAAAATTTTAAAAATAAAATTTAAAGCAGATAATTGTTTATCAGCCATCAAACTAGGATTAGCCGCTAAAAATAAATTTAAAGGAGTTTTTTTACCGACATCATCTTCTACCATAGCTATCCCAGCTTCATGAGTGCCTAACCATAACTCGGCCTGCGGCTGCCCATCTGTATTAACTATATTTAAGCTGTTAAAGCCATTACGCTTACCCCACTCGTAATTTTTGATGATAGGTATGAGGCGGTAAAGCTTTTTCATAATTCTTACTTTAACATAATTAATAAGATGTTACAACGCTAAATTAACGGTGGGTAGTCTTTATCCTCTAAAAGCCACGCTTTAAATTACCTATCCCAATTTAGCTTTTTAGGTAAATGGCAATAAGGTTCTTCACCATTTTTAACATAATAATTTTGGTGATAATCTTCGGCTTTATAAAAATTACTAAACGGCTCTAGTTTAGTGGCTACTTTATAGTTTAGGCTGTTTAAATAGGTTATTAATTGCTCGGCCTTTTCTTGTTCGGCCTTATTTTGATAAAAAACTACCGAGAGATATTGCGTACCAATATCCGGCCCTTGCCCATCGGTTTGCGTAAAATCGTGCAGCTCGAAGAAAAACTTAAGCGCCTCGCGGTAACTTAATTTAGCCGGGTCATAAATAACCTCTATCACCTCTTTATGCTCTGTACCGCCGGCTTTAATAAGAGGGTAATGAGCCGTTTCGGCACTGCCGCCCATATAACCAACGGTGGTAGCTGTTACACCGTTTAATTTATCAAAATAATACTGTACGCCCCAAAAGCAGCCGCAAGCTAAGTAAGCTTTGTGTTGTTCCATAAAAACTCCTCCCTTTATTAAGACAAATATTACTATTAAGGCATTTTACAATATTTGGCTTTTTTAGGCTATAATTTTAGCTGCAAAAATTACTCCCTGCCTAATAATTTTACAATAACGGAAAATTATAAAGGTAATTTACTCTAATTAACTTACATTACCGATAACGGGTCGTTTTCCAACTCGATGTAAACTCCGCTTGGGCTTTTATGAGTCGCAAAGTAAGCCGCTACGGCTAAATGCAACTGCTTAAAGGCCGTCGTTTTTAAAATTATTTGGTAACGGTAATTAGCAGCTATTTGTTTAATAGGAGCTTCGGCCGGGCCAAGCAACTCATCGGCCTTCGTTAAGTTACCCTTAAAGTTAGCGGCAAAATCTTCACCGGCTTTAATAGCCTTAACTTCATCTTTACTTCTAAAAAGTATCTTAATTAACCTACTAAAGGGCGGAAAGCCTGCTTGCTGCCTAATAGTTAGCTCGTGCCGGTAAAAACCTTCCACATCGTTAGCTAGGGCATAACTTAAAGCGGCATTATGCGGCCTATGGCTTTGCACCAGTACCAATCCTTCTTCACCAAAGCGGCCAACCCGGCCGGCCACTTGGCTAATTAAACTAAAGGTACGTTCGGCAGCTCTAAAATCGGGCAAACTTAACCCTACATCAGCCATCGGCAGGCCGACTAAACGCAAGTGCGGAAAGTTAAACCCTTTAGCAATTATTTGGGTACCCAGCAAAATATCGGCCTTGCCTGCACTAAATTCTTTAATGATAGCTTCGGCTTCGCTTTTCTTTTTGGCTACTTCGCTATCTAAACGCAAAATACGATAACCACTAAATAAGCGGTAAAGCTCTTCTTCTATTTTCTCTACCCCAAAGTTATGATAGCTAGCGCTGGGCGAGCCGCACTGCGGGCAGGCGGCAGGCGGCGGCACTCCGTACCCGCAATAGTGGCAGCTAAGTTTACCGGCTTTTTTATAATAAGTTAAAGCCACCGAACATTGATGGCAGGTAAGCACAAAGCCGCAGTTACAGCTATAGTTATAAGCAAACCCTAATTTATTAAGTAAAATTAAACTTTGTTTGCCTAGCTCTTTAGTTTTAATTATTTCACCAATTAACTCTTTGCTTAACAAAGATTTTTCGCGCCGCATATCGATAATTTTTAAGGCCGGCAGCTTAGCACCATCTATAACGCGTTCGTTTAAATTAAACCGGGCAAAATAGCCGCTTTGCATGGCATAATAGGCCTCTAAGCTAGGAGTAGCGCTGCCCATAACTAATTTAGCTCCGCTTTGGCTGCGCCGCATAGCTACTTGCCGAGCGTGATAACGCGGCGTAGAGGCCGCTTTATACGAGCTATCTTGCTCTTCATCAATAATAATGAGGCCTAAATTAACTAAAGGGGCAAAAACAGCGCTGCGTGTGCCTACGGCCAGCTTAATCTGGCCGGCTTGCATAGCCCGCCAATCTTTTAAACGTTTGTTGGGGCTTTGTTTACTATTAATAAGAGCAATATCGCCAAAACGTCCTTTAATACGGTTAATCATTTGGCGGGAAAGAGCTATCTCTGGGACTAAATAGATGGCGCTTTGGCCTAAAGCTAAACTTTCTTCGATAAGTTTAAAAAATACCTCCGTTTTGCCACTGCCCGTTACGCCCAATAAATAATTATTTTTAGCACTACCGTTTAAAATATTTTGGACTGCTAACTGCTGATGAATTGTTAAATATTTATCTTCGCTAACTTCATTCGAGGTAATAACCATCCGTTCTTTATCGCTATGGCTGCTGGGGATAATGGCAAAAAGCACTTCACCTAAGCTGGCAAAACTATAGCCGGCCAACCATTCGGCCAAGCTCATAAGCTCTTCGGTTAATAATGGCTGGTCATCTATTATTTTATTAATGGGTTTTACTTCGTAATCGGCCGGCTTAGCTGCATTAATGGCTACCACAATAGCGGTAAGGGTGCGGCTGCCAAAGCTTACCTCGACTCTGCACCCTCGCTGCACCATATAACCGTCCGGCACACTATAAGTAAAACTTTGTTTTAAAGGCGATTTTACAACAACTTCGATATACATTTTACCATTACCATCGGGTAGATAAAGAGACAAACTTAAAGGTTATTCTTAGCTTGTTACCAGCGTGCTCTCTACCGTAGTTAAAACACCGTCTTGTAAGAGCAACAAGCGGCTGGCCATTAAAGCGGCCGATTCGGTATCGTGAGTAATAAATAAAAAACTTAAACCATAGCTATCTTTTAAATTATTTAATAAATTGATAATATTTATTTTACTTAAGCTGTCTAGGCTGCTGGTTACTTCATCACAAATAATTAAGCCGGCTTTTAAAAGCAAGGCCCTAATAATAGCCATTCGCTGCCGCTCCCCGCCCGAAAGCTGATAAGCTTTGCGGCCAAGCAATTCTTCGGGTAAACCGCATTGGTGGCAAAGCTCGGCTATCTTTAACTTTAGCTCGGCTTTACTATACAGTTTGTGAGCTAAGGCAGCTTCACTTAAATTAAAAAGCATATTTTGATAAGGATTAAAAGCCCGGCTGCTTTCTTGTAAAATTAAAGCCAGCGGGATAACGGCTTTTTCGTTTATAACAATATGGCCGCTGTCGGCCTTAGTTAGCCCCAAAATAAGACGCGCTAAAGTACTTTTACCGCTGCCGGTTTTGCCTAATAATACCACAGTTTCATGCGGGTAAATGGTTAAATTAATATTATTTAATACTTGCTCTTTACCATAACTTTTATTGATGGCCGTTAATTGCAGCAGCGGTTTAGCTTTGCTATCTATTTGAACCGTTTGTCTTTCCTTATTAATAGGGTAAACTAAGCTCTCTTTATTTATCTCATTAAGTTTACCTTCTTTAAGCTGCATAACCCTGTCGGCAAATTGCCGCGTTAAAGCTAAATTGTGGCTAACAAAAAGGTGCCCCATTGCCCGCTCGGCCTGTTCATCTTTAATAAACTGCATAATTTGCTTGGCTGTAGCTTCATCAAGGCTAGCTGTGAGTTCATCACTAATTAACAGTTTGGGGCTATTAAGCAAAGCCATTACCAGCATTAACCGGGCTGCCATACCACCGGATAGTTGCTCGGCTCGTTTTTTTAGCACCCCTTTCGGTAACTGAGCCTTAACCAGCAGATAATTTAAACGCTCTTCTTTTACAGCTGCGGGCAGCTTATGCAACTTAGCAGCCTCGGTAAGTTGGTAACCCAAGCTAAGCACCGGGTTAAAAGCGGCTAAAGGCTGTTGCGGCAAATAAGCTATCTCTTTACCGCGTACAGCTTGTAACTGCTTGCTGCTCATAGATAATAAGTTTTGGCCATTAAAGAAAATGCTGCCGCTTATTTTTAAGTTAGCGGCTACCATTAAAGCCCTTAATAACGTGCTCTTCCCGCTGCCACTGGTACCTAATAAAGCCATAGTTTGGCCGGCTTTTAAATTAAAGCCGACTTCATCAATAATAGTGTTGTTATTTATAGCTACTTTAAGATGATTAACGGCTAACAGCATTTATTTCTTATTCCTTAAAGTGCGGGCGCTTTCAGCGATTAAATTTACAGCCAGCAGGGCAACTATCAGTAAGATGGCGCTACTTAACCACATATAATATTGGTTGGTAAGCACATCAAAACTGCGGCCGGCAGCCAGTAATGTTCCCCAAGAGAGCAAAGGTTCGGTAAAACCTAACCCTAAAAAAGAAAGCGTAGCCTCGCTAGTTAAGGCACGGCCAAAATTAACGGCGCTATTAATGGCCAGCTGCGGTAAAATAGCCGGCAAAGCATAATATTTTATTTTATGAGCCAAGTTTAATTGCATAGCGGTGGCTATTAATAAGTAATCTTCATTTTTTAAATGCAAAATATTACCGCGCATTAATCTGGCGGTACTGGGCCAGCTAAGCAGAGCAATTAATAGCACAATAAATAATGTTTTACTCCCCGCATCAAGCTGAAAAGCTAAAAAAGCCATTAAAATAATGGCCAGCGGGATAAAAGGTAAGCTGCTTATCAGCTCGGCCAGCCGCATAAGTATTTTATCCGCCTTACCGCCCAATAAGGCGGCGCTTAGGCCCACAATTAACCCCAGCAAAGTGGTTAATAAGGCCGAAAATAAAGCAACAGATAAACTTAACCGCCCCGCTAAAAAAAGGCGGGTAAGATAGTCGCGCCCTAAACGGTCGGTGCCTAGCGGGTGCTGCCAGCTGGGGTGCAAACTCAACTTTTCTACATTAATGCTATGGGCGCTGTAGGGTGATAAAGCCGGCAGCAAAATAACCAGCAAAGTTATTAAAATTATTAATATTAAGCCTATCTTTAATTTAATATTTGCCATAGTTTTAGCCGGATACAGTATAGAGCTTTTTTGCCTAATAGGCAATCCTTTTATCAATTAAAGCCGCCAGCAAATCGCCTATGATACTGGCCAATAACAAAACACCGGCGAAAATGGCAGCTAAAAAAAGTACCAGCGCACTATCGCGGCCAATAACGGCCTCGTAAAACAACCGGCCTAAGCCCGGCAAACCAAAGATAGTTTCCAGCACCAAACTGCCGCTGAGTAAACTGGGCAAATTAAGCATAAACAGCTGGATAAAAGCCGCACTAAGCGGGGCTAAACTATGGATAAATATGGCTGTAGTGCCGCCGCCTTTAAAATGAACCATTTCGCTATAAGGCTGCCTAAAAACGGTAATATAATGTTCCTTTAGATAGCGGCTAAATAAACTTAAGTACCTTATAAATATAATAAAAGCCGGTAAAATAAGGCTGGGCCAAATACTTTGGTTAAAAGCCGCCGCTACGCTGTAAAGAGGAAAGAGCGGCCATCTAAAAACGAACAAATATTGTAAAGCTAAAGCTAATATCATTACCGGGATACCGGCAATAAGCAGCATTAATAAACTTAACACCTTTTGCTGGGGCTTGTTTAAATTATAGCCTTGATAAGCCGCTAAGAAAATGGCCAATAAAAACGCCAAGAAGAACGGCAAACTTTGTAAGACCAAAGAAAGCCTTAAAAACGGCCCGATAATGGCGCTAATAGGCTGATGATAAAGATAACTAAAGCCAAAGTTACCGCTTAACAAAGCCGTTAGCCAGCTTAAGTAACTTTGTCCAAAAGAGCGGTTTAGTCCAAGTAAATTACGGCTGTCTTCGTCATAAAAAGCCGTTAAAGCATCGCCCGGCATAAGCCACATTAAATAAAAAATGATTAAAGAGATAGCAATCAGCATTAAAAAAGCCACTATTAACCTATTAACAATATATTGAACCACCTAGTCAGTTTAATATTTAATGGCCTTTTTTACAAGGCTGCTTAATAGCTTTTATATCAACAAATTTTAATATTTAAATTTTGTAAAATGACAACATAGAGAAACACGTTAGAAAAAATAGTGTAAAATATAGCTTTAATTTTTGGGGAAGGAGGAGAGATATGCAAAAAATTTCTCTAATAAGCAAAGAAGAATTTTCTACCAGTAATTGGGGTGGGGGGTGTACCACCCAACTTTTTTTATATCCGGCAGAGGCAAGTTATGCTAAGCGTAACTTTCAACTTCGCCTTTCTACCGCAACGGTTAACCAAAGCCCCTCAACTTTTACCAGCTTACCCGGCTACCGGCGTATTTTAATGCCGTTAAATGCGCCCTTGAAGTTAGCCTTTACCGGACAAGGCGAAGCAGAACTTAACCCTTTTGAGGTCGCCAAGTTTGCCGGCGAGTGGCTAACAGTTTCTTACGGCCGGTGTACAGATATTGGCCTTATGTTAGCTGACGGCTGGGACGGTAAAATGCAGGCTGTGAGTAAGAGCGGCCAATATCAATTTACAGCTGGGTTTACTGCTTTGTATGCCTTAAATGACGAAGTAAAAGCCTTTGTGCTGGGTCAAAAATACATTCTTGAGCAAGGCGACCTCCTTTTACTAGAAATAGATAGTTTAGACAACTTTAAGCTTATTATGCCAAAGGAAAACTCTGTTATACTCGTTCAGATGTTTAAGAAATAACGGCAAAAGGGTAACTATCCAGCATAGGTACTAAAATATGAAATATAGAAAATTTTAGCATAAAAAAAGATATTCAAAAAAAACAAGCTTGACTAATCTAAGGATTCATGCTAAAAAATATGGCGCTTAAGCATTATAAGTATAATGGTATTAAATGTGTCCTTTTTAATAAGGGATTATTTGCTAACAAAAGGAATAAATATATTATGGGTATATATAGTTTAAGGTGGAAATTCTTCTTTTTATTTTTGGCGCTAGGCTCGCTAGTTTTTGCTATTGCCGCCTTGCCGCTGTTTTTTCAGTATCAACGCTTTGTTAGCGATAGTTATGAAAGCACCTTAACCAATGTGCTTTCATTGGTGTACGATTTACACCCTATTAACAGCCAAATGGTTAGCCACCTTGAAACCGAAGGTATAGATGACGCCTTTCATAGCGAGCTTATTAAAAGCCTAACCGCTATAGCCGATAACTTTGGGCTAGCTTTTATTTACTTGGTACAGCAACAAGGCAGCCACTATTCTTTTTTAACCTCTACTTACATGGCCTATGTGGGCTATGAATGGGAAAAAACGCCGCCCGAAATTTCGGCTGCCTTTATTACGGGCCAGCCCGTTACCACCGATATGTTTACCGACGAATTTGGCACCTTTGTGGCGGGCTTTTTACCCGTTATAGAAAATGGCCGCGTTATTGCCGTTTGGGCCGCCGACTACGATATGACCTATATTAACATTTCACGCGAAAATACGCTGTTTACTCTCTTTGGCGTGCTGGGTATTTCGGTGGTTATTGCCCTTATCTTTGCCATTTTTTTTACCCGCTATCAGCTGGTGTTGCCCATTCGTAAAATTAACCAAGAGGCCGATTTATTAGCCAAAATGGATTTTAGAGAGCCCATTAAACGCACAGGCCGCGATGAAATAGGCGATATTGCTTCAACCCTTAACGTTATGCAAGAGCAATTAGTTGAGGCCATCACTAAGGTGCAAAGTAGCACCTTAACTATTACCGATGGCATAACTAATATTTATGGCTCTATCGAGCACATCTCGCAAAGCAGCAGTACACAAGCCGCTAGTAGTAAAGAGATAAGTGAAAACATTAAAGAAATGGTAAACACCATCGAAAACAACACCGAAAATGCCGGCAAAACCGAACACATTGCGCAACAGGCCAGCGCCAATGCCCTACAAGGGGGTAAGGCAGTAAACCAAACCGTAACGGCTATGAAAAGTATTGCCGAAAAAATTATTGTTATTGAAGAAATTGCCAGCCAAACCAATTTATTGGCTCTTAACGCCGCCATTGAGGCCGCGCGGGCGGGGGATGCTGGGCGTGGCTTTGCCGTCGTAGCTGGTGAGGTACGTAAACTAGCCGAGCGCAGCAGTTTAAGCGCTACCGAGATAGCTGCATTAAGCAAAGAAAGCTTACTCATTGCCGAAAACACCGGTACGCTTATTAACGAAATTGTGCCGCAAATTCAACAAACGGCTAAGCTTATTCAGGAAATTGCCGTAGCTAGCCGTGGGCAACGGGCAGGCATAACCCAAATAGAGCAAGCCATGCACCAGCTAGATAGCTCTACCCATAACAACACCGCCAGCACCGAAGAGTTAGTTAAAGCCATTACTATTCTTAGTAGTTCGGCCACTGTTTTAAGGGAAACGGTTTTGCATTTTAAAGTAAGGAGTAAAGATAAATTTATTAGTAAAAACTGATAATAAAATTAAGCATAGCTATTCCTTTGGTATTAAAGTTTCTTCAGCTTTTAATTTTACTTTTTTATACCATGCCTGCAAGGCCTTTACTAAAAAAGCCAAAACAATAACACGCAGCGTTATAGTACTAATAACGGGGTTTCCCGTGGTTAAAAACCCCACCAAGCTATTGGCAAACTCTATTATAAATGTTACAATACCGGTAATATGAAAAAATTAGGTATCTTAGCCATCTTTATAAGTTTATTATTTACCTCTTGCCTTAGAGGTAATGGTATTATTATTGCCGAAGAGCGTGCTGTTACCGCTTTCGAGGCTATTCGTATTAACGGTAGTAGCCGGGTGCAGTTTCACCATAGCCCAAATTATCGAGTGGTGGTTAAGGCCGATTCTAACCTTATCGATAATGTCGAAACCATTATAAGGGGCAATACCTTAGAGATAGGCACTAAAAGTGGTTTATATTGGTTTACCGAACTGCTTATAGAGGTTTATGCTCCAACTTTAAGCGGTGTTACCATTTCGGGTTCAGGACGTTTTAACAGCGATGATACCATACAGGCTAATAACTTTACAGCTACTATCTCCGGCTCCGGCCGTATGGCTGTTTTAAGTAATAGCTCTAATATTAACATTACTATCTCGGGCTCAGGCCGTTTGAACGGCAATTTTACCGGTGAAAACCTTACGGCAGCCATCTCCGGCTCCGGTCGTATGACCATTTTAGGTAATAGCCACAATGCCAACATTACTATTTCGGGCTCAGGACGCTTTAGTGGTGAAAGCTTTACCATAAATAACTCCGTTATTACTCTGCGCGGCAGCGGGCGGGCGGCGGTTTATGTTGCCAATAGCTTAAATGCCACCGTAAGCGGCAGTGGCCGGATAGAATATAGCGGCAACCCGCCAAGCGTAACTACTAACATTAGCGGCAGCGGTAGGGTAACGGCCGCCAGCCACTAAAGTTTAGAATTATAAACTTAAAACATTTTCCCAAATAGTTTTATTTACCGGAATACCTAGTTGGCTATTTTGGCGGTAAAGCTCTTTTTGCCGTTCGCTGGGGTATAATACCGGGCTAGTGGCGTTCATAGGTAACGAAGCTTTAATATCGGCAATAACACGGCTAACTAACTGGTCATTGGCGGCTTTATCATTAACTTTTATAGCAATAAATATTTGACTAAGATTATATTCATCGGTAGGGGTATTACCTTGCCGACCAATATCGCAAACGGCAAGGCCGCCGGCTAAGGTAGCGGCTAGTAAATCGAGTAAGATAGAAAAACCAGAGCCTTTCCAAAAGCCCATTGGTAATAAGCGTTTAGTCTCTTCTATAGCGGCCGGATTAGTCGATAAATTGTTATGGCTATCGTAGCCGCCGGCTACCGGTAGCTCCTTGCCCTCTAACCGGGCGCGTTCGAGGGCTCCATAAGAAAATTGCGACATCGCACTATCTATCATTACATAATCATCTTTATAGGGCAGGCACAATACTAAGGGGTTATTACCTAGCCTTCTATCGGTTGCCCCCCAAGCAGGCATATTAGGCATAGTATTACTAAAACAAAGGCCAATATAGCCGGCTTTGGCCGCCTGCACTCCGAAGGCTCCGCCGCGCTGCCAATGGTTGGTGTTACGCAGAGCTACCGTACCTACGCCATAATTTTCGGCCAAATTAATGGCCCTATTCATCGTAAAAATAGCATTGGTATTGCCCATACCCAGATTACCGTCCCATCTCTCTAGGGCGGCAAAAGCCTCTAGGCAAGTTGGCCGGTTGTTAGGTTTAATATGGCCATTTTTTAACATAGCAATAACACGCGGAAAACGATTTAACCCGTGCGAATAAACACCGCTTAAGCTATTTTCGGCTAAATTATGGGCACATTCTTTAGCAATATCTTCGTTTACACCATACTTTAGTAAGCATGTTTGCATTACAGTAAGCATTTCGTTAAAGCTTACACGCATAAAAATTTTACCTTTTTTATTTAATTTTGGCTTTTATAGCTTTGCCGCCAGCAGTTAAATCTTTTACAAAAAAAAGCTCGGCAAATCCTTCTTCTTTATTTTCGTATTGACCCACCAATTTATAACCCAGCTTTTGATAAAATTTAGGCCCTTGCCAGTTAAAGGTATCTAACCTAATAGTCCCAACCCCGCGTTTATGGGCTTCGTCCTCTAAGGCCAATAGGAGCTTTTTACCCAGCCCTTTATTACGGTATTCGGCAGCGACAAAATGAGTATCTACATATAATATTTTATATTCGGTTATCCGGCCGCTAATACCGGCTACCAGCTTGCCATCAACTTTTATACCTATATCTATATCATCGATAGCTTTATAACCTTTAAAATTAAAGTCATATTTTTCGAGCAATTCTTCTAAGTGCTCAATTTCATCGTGGGTTAAATTGGTTATTTCAAAGTGCATCGCTATCTCCTTAATTTTACATCGTGTAACCTTATTATATAAAATAGCGGCAAAAAAGGCAATGTAACCTTAGCTTTAATTGACCTCTTTACGGATTGGCAGCCATAATTAATAAACTTTTTTGTTTAATAATTTTTACCCCAAAACCTTGCGCTAAAACCGGATATTGTTTAGTTAAGTTAAGCTGTAAAAATTTTTCGGGCAGCCTAAAAGCCGGTGATACTTTACCTTTCATTAATTTATTAAAAAGGGTATAAAGTAACTGCCGCTGTACCACCTGCGGATATTGGTTAAATTTACTTAAGGGCAAGGCAAAACTATTTTCACTAACAATTAAATGGCTTAACGCCTCATCTACTAAGTAGTTAAGCATAGTTTCGCCCTCATCGGCGCGTTTAGCCAAGTTAAGCAAAGCGGTATTAAAGTTTGAATCTAATTGATTAAAACTGGGCAAGGTTTGTCTTAGCCGGTTGCGTTTATATTTAGTATCGTTATTAGTACTATCGTTATGCCAAACAATTTGTTTTTTAACTAAATAATCTTCTAGTTCATGCTTATAAACAGATAGTAACGGTCTGATGATTATCCCGCGCTGAACAGGGATACCCTTTAACCCCATTAATCCCGCTTTGCTGCTAAACCTAAGATAAACCGTTTCTAGTTGGTCATTTGCCGTATGGGCAGTGGTTATATTCGCCCCGTTATAATTAGCGGCTACTTCTTCTAAAAAGCTATAACGAGCATTACGAGCCGTTGCCTCTACGTTTTTTACTATCGTTAATTTAGCCTGCTCCACATATAATTTTAGGTTATAACGATTAGCCAAACTTTTAATTACCTCAAGGTCGGCAGTTGTTTCAGCCGCCGGCCGCAGACCATGATTAAAATGAGCTAAAACTACTTCCTTTTGATGTAGCTGTTTAGTCTCGGCCAGTAGGGCGGCTAAAGCCATACTATCGCTGCCGCCGGAGCAAGCAACAATGATGGTATCTTTTAAAGAAAAACTCTTGAGAGCCTGTATAAACTTTTGAGTTATGGTCATTTATTTTGTTAGCTTACCCATAAAGAAAAAAAGTGCTAAACACCATACAAAGTATAAAGCCATTTTTAATTTTTTTATTAACCTGCATTTATTTTAGCTTGTACCTCTGCAAAGTTAGTGCCATTAAGCTGGGCTAAAAAATGAGCGGCACCGGCGCAACCGGCTAAAAAAATTTCTTCTTCTACTGGTGGAAAGCGGCCTAACACATAATCTACCACTGTAAAGGGTGGCTGCGGCCGGCCAATACCTACATAAAGCCGGGCAAAGTTAGCTGTTCCCACTCTTTCAATAATATTTTGCAGTCCCTTTTGACCGGCACTACCGCCGCCTTGTTTTAACCTTAAACGACCGAGCGGTAAATCGAGGTTATCACAAATAACTACTAAATTTTCGGTATCTAACCCGGTCTTTTTTTTAATGTCATTCAAGATGTTACCGGATAAATTCATATAAGTTAAAGGTTTAACGCAATAAAAAACTGCACCGTTTACTAAATGTTTGGTGTAACTATAGTTAGATGCCGTTTTGTGCTTAATAACTTCGTGGCTAGCCGCAAAGTTATCTAACACACAAAAACCGGCGTTATGCCGTGTTAGGTGGTAAGCAGGGCCTGGGTTACCAAGCCCCATTAACAAAAAAGCTGCCATAAGCCGGTTAGTCTATTAAGCTACTTTGGCTATTACGCTATCGCCTTTAGTTACAAACTTGGCATTTTCGCCGGCTTTAACATCGGCTACCGTAATACTATCACCCACTTTAAGCGAGCTAACATTAACCTCTATCACACTTGGGATAAAACGCTCAATAGCTTCCACCTCAAGCTCAGCCAAAAGGTTTTGCAGGCTGCCGCCTTCGCGTAAACCAACCGGTGTGCCAACTAATTTAACGGTTACTTTACGTTTAACACTGGCGGTACGAACAAACTCGTAAAAATCGATGTGCAAAATTTTATCACGCACAATATCGTGCTGAAAATCTTGTACTAAAATTTCCATTTTTTTACCGGCTAACTCTAGCGGTACAATGGTTTTGGGCGAAATGTGCCTAAATTTTAAGTTAAAGTCGCCTTCATCAACACTTACATGTTTTACAGTGCCTTGTCCATAAATTACAGCCGGAATTTTTCCGCTATTACGCAGGCGGTTCATGGCATTTTTGCCAAAATCGGTACGTTCTTCGGCTTTTAATAGCAATTTATCCATTATATTTAATAACTCCTCAAATTATTAGCAAACAATTTGTTTATATTAGCCTATTTAAACTTTTTTGGCAAGAGGCGATACTGCCGCTTTTATATAAGTTTTTTGGACTGCAAAATAAGCTTAGTTGTAAAATTATTGTAATTGATATATTCATAAAGCTTAATCTTATGCTATAATGATAAAGTATTATGCTAACTTACTTAAAGGAGGAAGTTATGTTTAAAAAACTTAAAGCTATCGCTGCCGTAACGGCCGTTAGCTTAGCCATTGCTAGCTGCAATAACGATGGCCCTAGGGATATTACCCGCAATGTTAATTGGAACTCGATAGCCTTTGGGCAATCGGTCGACCTTACCTTCGACCTTGGGGCCAACGCTCCCGGTCAGGCCCAAATGGGTGTCAACTACGTTTGGCACAACCCGGTCTTTGTGCAAAGAGCCAGTGCGCCGGGTAACGGCACGGCAACAGGTAACACCGCCAACGATAACCGCGCCGGTTTTGTTCCTAGCGCCGAAGAACGAGCCACCGCTATGCGTAACGGCAGCCCTGTACGGCTTAGAGCAGACGACCAATTTATCATCGAAAGCAGGGGCGGTAAAATTGCCGCCGGACAAGACGGCCTTACCTTTTTGTACACCGAGCTAGATGCCCGCTTTAATTACCGTATGCGCGGTACCGTTTCGTTATTACACGTGGGTAACTTTGGCCGCGATACCTTAATGGCCGAAAACGGACAAGTTGCTGCCGGTTTAATGGTACGCGATACCTTAGGGCCGCCACGAACCGACCCTATCGACCCCTCTACCGAAGAAACTGTGGCTATCTCTAACTTTACCGCTTTGGGTGTTTTTGGCCGCACCAATGCCGGCCCTACCTTCTACGGCGCTTTTGGCCGCGATGGTACGATGTTAAATAACGCCATTGGCGCTGCCGTTAGTGTGGTAGAAACTACCAACTTTAGCAGCCGTGCCGAACTTAGCACTCGCTTTATTTACGAAATTGAACGCACCGATGAAGGTTTTTTTACCACTGTTTTCTCTGAAGACGGGCTTGATATTATTTCGCCACGTATGCATGTGGCCGACCAAAATATCGCTACCCGTATCGATGGCTCTACAATGTTTTGGGGCTTTTTTGCTGCTCGCGGCGCCCGTATCTTGGTAGAAGATATTCATCTTGAAAGAACCGGCCGCTTTAACGGCGAGGTTACCGCTAACCCTCATCAAGGGTACCGCTGGCCGGCACCTGCCGTAGTTAATAGCTCGGTTAGCGGTGAAACCGGCTTAAGCGCTTATACCTTAACCCTATTGCCTAATTACGCCGGTACTATCACTATTAGCCATAATGGTGCAGAGATAGCCAATAATGTAACAACAACCGCTTATGTTGATGTACGCCGTGATGTAACCTTAACCGCCGGTGCTAACGAATTTACTTGGCGTTATACCCCTACCGCGGCTAATGCCCCAAACCGCGATGTAGTAACGGGCAGTTTTACCATTAACCATAACCCAAATAAAGTTTCGGCTTCGTGGCCGGTTATCTGGGCAGGCCGGTCGGCTAGCGGTAATGGGTCGGGTAGCTCGGCAGCTAACCTAATGACGATTGAAAATGCCTTAACTGTAGTTGAGCGCGGCCAAACCATCTATGTTGTGGCCGGCAATTATACCGATTACGATTTAATCATACGCGGTATACGCGGGGCCATTACACAGGCCGCCGTTACTCCGCAAAGGTTAAATAACCCGCTTAATGCCCTTACCGCCGACCCTAGCGATAGCTTGGCACGCATAATGCCGGCACCCGGTGTACCCGTTAACCAGATAAAATTTAGGCGTATTGCTATTGAACCGGGTGCAAGTTACTGGCATGTGATGGGCTTTAGTGCCGGTGGCGCCGATATGGATAACCGCTTAGGCCCTAACAATGTTGTGCCTGTAGAGATACGCGATTCTGCCACTACCCACTCCGATTTTAACGTGCTTGAAAGAATTATCGCCGAATTTTACGTAGGCAATGCCGGCTTTCAGGTTAATGGTACCGGAGCCGGTGTGCCGCAAGGTACTTGGCAACGTGGTAACCTATTGCTTAACACCACTGCTCGTTACGGCCTAAGAGGCGGCGACTTTAACCAAGTTGACGGCTATAAACTACAACGTGTAGGGCCCGGTAATGTGCTGCGTGGTACGGTAGCCCACAACAACGAAGACGATGGCTACGATTTATTTACCAACGTATCGACAGGGCCAAGTGCGCCTATCCTTTTTGATGGAGCGGTGGCCTTTGCCAATGGTTCTAACGGTTTTAAATTTGGCGGTGAGGCGCAAGCCAGCGACCACATTTTAATTAACAGCATAGCCTTTGACAACATTATGGCCAACTTTTCCGATAATTTTAACCCCGGCGACATTCGTGTGATTAACGCCACCGCTTTAGATGCCGTTGACCAAAACTTCTTCTTAAGGGTAGACCCTAACGCCGAAGTACGCAACGAAATTATTAATTCGGTTTCGGTACGCACCGCCCGTACAACGGGAGTAACCGGTTGGGTACGCAACGACTCTATCTCGGGCACCGTTACCAACACCGCCCTTAATGTGAATGGCGTTACCAACTTTAATGGCACTACCATTACGGAGGCCGATTTCGTCTCGGTAAGCAGACCGCTCTTTATTAGGCCGGGCGCCGAAGGCGCCGGTATGCTTAGAGGTACCAGTAAAGATGCGTTAGTGCGTAATATAGCCGATACCATTAACTTTATCCAACGCGATGGGAATGGCGATATTTTATGGGGCGATTTTTTACGGCCCAGAGCCGGCAGTATTGTGGATACCACCGGTTTAGGTGCGCTTAGGCCTTTTGCTAACCACAGTGTAAGCTTTAACGCTAATGGCGGCAGCGGGACAGCAGCAGCTGTAACTACAGGCGCCAGCGCCGATTACATTGTGCTGCCGCAAAACAGCTTTACCCCACCGGCCGGTCAAAGTTTTGCCGGTTGGCGCGTGGAAAATGCCCGCAACCTACTAGCCCCCGGTGATAGGATACTTGTTAATAATAATTTAACCGTTTATGCCCAATGGCAATAAATAAAAATTATAAAGCGCCTTTATCTTTAAGTATAAAGGTGCTTAAATTATAGGTAACCTGCTAAATCCCCTTCGTTAACGAAGGGGATTTAATTATCCGGCTGTTTATAGCCTATCGGCGGGGTTAATTATGGTATCTATACAGTTATCAATAATATTATAAAAAGTTTTATGTTCGTTTAAATCAAACTCGATACTCAGTAAATCTTCGCCTATAAAATAAAAGTCGGTAAAACCAAGCTGTTTAAAAAAATAATGAAGGAGTTTCCGTAGTTTTTCGTACTTAGTAACTTCGTATACCTGTTGAGTGGTTAGCATAACAAGGATTTTACCACTGGGTAAGCTAGATATTTGGCCTAAACCTAAAGCGGTGCTCATAAAAAATTGCTTACATCTATCCGTAAAGGCTTTTAATTGGCTAGGCAAGTTGCCAAAATAAATAGGAGTAGCCATAAATAAAATATCGGCCTTACGCAGGCTAGCAAAAACCTCTATTAAATCGTCTGTCTCTTTGCAAACACCTAGTTCTTCTTCTGTTTGGCAAAGATAGCAAGCTTTACAGCCCCCATATTGCATATCACCCAAAGTAAATGTGTCAATATTACATTGAACCGTACTTTTTTCGGCAATTCTATTTAAAAAATATTTACCAAAAGCTTTACTGGCCGAGTTTTGGCGCGGGCTGGCAAAAATAGCAGTAATATTCATATATCTATACCTTTTTAAACACTTTAGTCAGATTAAGAGTATTATAACATTTGCCGGTAAAAAAATCAACCAAAAATTAAGTTAATAGCAGCTAAGATTATATAACACAACGAACACATAATTTACTTATTTGTAATTAGCTTTAATATCGTTAAATAAACGTAAAAAAACAAGCCCTTTTGTGTTTTGCATAAAAAAGCAATTAAGTATTTTTATGCTGTAGTACTATAAATTTTTAGCGCTTAAAAGGTGCGGCCACTTTAGCTACACAATCATCGATAGTATCGTAAAAGTCTTTACAGTCATTTAAATCAAATTCGATACCCAGTAAACCTTTACCTATAGTATAAAAATTGGTAAACCCAAATTGTTTAAATTGGTAGTGCAAGCTATTGCGTAAATCGCGATAATAATGAACATCTTCTTGTTGCTGTGTAGTTAGTAGAATAGCAGTTTTACCGCCGGGTAATCTTGTTTTTGTTAAAGAATTATCTATAGAAAGCTGCTTAAGGCGGTTTGTAAAAGCTAATAATTGGCTGGGCGTTCGCCCAAAATAAATGGGGGTAGCTATAAATAAAATATCGGCTTGGTGTAAACTTTCAAAAACCTCCGTTAAGTCATCGGTTAAAACGCAGGCAGTGGCTTTAGTTTGACAAAGATAGCAGCCCTTGCAGCCCGAATATTGCATACCGCGTAAAATAAATTTGTTAATATTACAGCCGGCTTTATCTTCTTCGGTGAGCTTATTTAAAAAATATTCGGCAAAGGCGCTGCTGGCCGAGTTACGGCGAGGGCTTGCCAGTATTGCTATAACATTCATATATTTATAACCCCTCCTTAAATATTTCAATCAAAACAATAGTATTATAACACTGAACCATGGGGAAGTCAAGAAAAAGTTAAGCTAAAATTTATAATGACTTAAGTAAAACAAAACCCTTATTAATAAGGGGATTTTAAATAAAACTTGGTCAAGGTTAAGGCTTAAAGGGCTCGGCCACTTTAGCTACACAAGCATCGATAGTATCATAAAAGTGTTTATGGTCGTTTAAATCAAACTCGATACTCAGTAAATCTTCGCTGATAGCATAAAAATTGGTAAAACCAAATTGTTTAAAGTAAAAATGAAAGCTATTATGCAGGTCGCGATAGCGATGAATACCGGCTTGCTCTTGCGTGGTTAGTAAAACCAGTGTTTTACCTTTGGTCAGCTTAGATTTTTCGTTAGAAATTAAAAAGTTGCTCACATAAAACTGGTTGCACCTATCTACAAAAGCTGCCAGCTGGCTAGGGTCGCGCCCAAAATAAATAGGGGTAGCAATAAGTAAAATATCGGTTTTGTATAGGCTTTGAAAAACTTCGGTTAAATCGTCATCTAAAACACAGTTGTCTTGTTTAGTTTGGCAAAAATAGCAGCCCTTGCAGCCCGAATATTGCATACCGCGTAAAATAAATTTGTTAATATGACAGCCGGCTTTGTTTTTTTCGGCAAGTTTACTTAAAAAATATTCGCCAAAGGCACTGCTGGCCGAATGGCGACGGGGACTTGCTAAGATGGCTGTAACATTCATGCATTTTTTCCTTATAATTATACTTAGTATTATAACAACATATCTTATTAGATAAGAAAGCTATTTTGTAATTTTATCATTACAAGCGGCAGCAAAATAATTTGCTAAATAAAAAAGAGTTGCTTTACTCTTGCAATAATAAAAACGGCCCTAGTTACAAAACAACTATATTATAACCTGCCTTTTGTAAAAAAGCAACTGCTAAAAAGTGAATTTAATTACTAAACCTATTTATAATAACCGCAGCACTTAATTGTCTTAAGTAGTAACAAACTACGCAAAAATTTTTAGTTTTTTTGTACTTTTTTTAAATAGTTACCATCTGTTTATAGTACATCGGTTTGTTAATAAAAAACTTGAGCATAATTTGTTATTAATCTGTTTTATGGCTATTAGCACAGCTAAAAACTACTTGTTTTAATAAAATTGGTATGCTATAGTTATGGTACAAAAGGAAACTTTTTAACTTAATTACCTATAGGTAGTGTATATGCGTTGCCCCGCTTGTTTTATAGATAACGACCGTGTTATGGATTCGCGCAGTAATAATGAAGGCGATTTTATTCGCCGCCGGCGCGAGTGTTTGCAATGCGGCCACCGCTTTACCAGCTACGAAAAAATTGAGCAAAAACCTTTTAAGGTAGTTAAAAAAAATAATAAGCGCGAGCACTTTGATAGCGAAAAGCTACGCAAAGGCCTCGAGCTAGCCTTGCGCAAAAGGCCCATTAGTGCAGACGATATAGATGATATTATCGACTGGGTAACAACCGAAGCCGCCGAGCTGGGGCGAGCAAAGGCCGGCCGGGCTAAAGGCGAAATTGCCAGTACCCAACTGGGTGAGCTGGTATTAAAAAAGCTTTACGAGGTAGACAGAGTGGCCTATGTACGTTTTGCCAGCGTTTATCGTAATTTTGATAATATTGAAGAATTTGTAGCTATTATAAAGGAAATGAATAATTAAAATGCTAGATTGGAAAGTTTTACTAGGTCATAAACAAGAAGACGCAACTTTAACCTACATTACAAAAAGAGCAGGTGAAGTTGAGCCCTATAACAAGCAAAAAATAGTGGTAGCCATTAACAAAGCTATTAAGGCCAGCCGTAAAGAGGCTAACCTCAAACTGGCCGAAGAGCTGGCTTTAAAGGTTGACGCTAAAGTTAAAGAACTACTGGCCGGCCGCCACAGCGGCAGTGTACCGCACCTAGAAGAGATACAAGATTTAGTAGAAGATGTACTTATAGAAGAAAAGCACAAAGATTTAGCCAAAAGCTACATTTTATACCGCAGCCGGCGCAGCGATATTCGTGAGGCTAAGCTAACTTTAGATGTAAGCACACTGGTAGATAGTTACCTAGACCGCAGCGATTGGCGCGTTAACGAAAATGCCAATGTCAATTTTAGTTTGGGCGGCCTTATTTTACACAATGCCGGTACCGTTACCGCTAATTATTGGCTTAAAAATGTTTACCGCCACGAAATAGCGGAGGCTCACCGCAGCTGTGCTATGCATTTGCACGATTTATCTATGTTTAGCCCTTATTGTGCCGGCTGGTCGCTTAGGCAGCTTATCGAAGAAGGATTAGGAGGTGTAGCCGACAAAATTACCAGCAAGCCGGCGGCGCATCTTTCTACTTTAGTTAATCAAATGGTTAATTTTTTGGGTATTATGCAAAATGAATGGGCTGGGGCGCAGGCCTTTAGCAGCTTTGATACCTATCTTGCTCCTTTTATTAGAGCCGATAACCTAAACTATAACGAAGTTAAACAATGCGTGCAAAGTTTTATCTTTGGGGTTAATACGCCAAGCAGGTGGGGCACCCAAGCGCCTTTTACCAACATTACCTTAGATTGGACTTGTCCCGACGATTTAAAAGAACGCAAGGCGATTGTCGCCGGACGTGAGCAGCCTTTTACTTACGGAGACTGTGCTGCCGAGATGGCGCTGGTAAATAAAGCCTTTTTAGAGATAATGCTGGCCGGCGATGCTAATGGGCGCGGCTTTGCTTACCCTATCCCTACCTACAATATTACTAAAGACTTTATTTGGGAGAGCGAAAATGCCAAGCTGCTCTTCGAGATGGCTGGGAAATATGGCACACCATATTTTCAAAACTTTATCAACAGCGACCTTAACCCCGAAGATGTACGCAGTATGTGCTGCCGCTTACGCCTAGATAAACGCGAGCTGCGCAAGCGCGGCGGCGGATTATTTGGCAGCGACGAATTTACCGGCAGTATCGGGGTGGTTACCATCAACCTGCCGCAGCTGGCCTTTTTAGCTGTAAACAAAGAAGATTTTTTTGCTAGGCTCACCCACGTGATGAATTTAGCCGCCGAAAGTTTACAAGCCAAGCGTAAGGTGGTAGCACGGCTCATGGAAGCCGGCCTCTTTCCCTACACTAAGCATTACCTAAAGCACCTAGATAATCACTTTAACACCATTGGTATTTGCGGTATGAACGAGGCGCTGCTTAACTTTAATTTTATTAACGCCGACATTACCCAGCCCGCTGCTCGGGCCTTAGCCCTCGAAATTCTCGATTTTATGCGGGCCAAAATGCAAGATTACCAAGAAGAATATGGCAGCCTTTTTAACCTTGAGGCCAGCCCGGCCGAAAGCACAAGCTACCGTCTTGCCAAGCATGATAAAGAAAACTACCCGGCCATTATCGTTAGCGGCAATAAAGAAAGCCCTTACTATACCAATAGCACCCAGCTACCCGTTATGCAAACCAACGATATTTTTGAGGCGCTAGACCATCAAGACGAGCTGCAAACTAAATATACCGGCGGTACCGTTTTTCATTGCTATTTGGGCGAAGAAATTAAAGATTGGCAAATTACCCGCAAACTGGTACAAAATATTGCCCAAAGCTATCGCTTACCTTATTTTACCTTAAGTCCCGTCTTTAGTGTGTGCGCCCGGCATGGTTATTTAGTTGGCCAGCACTTTAATTGCCCTAAGTGCGAAGAGCAAAACCGGTTGGTTAGCGCCGAAATAACGGCCATAAAAGAAGAGTTAGCTAAACGCAGTGCTTAACGGCACCATTTAATTAAAATATAAAAACCAACAAAAACTGTTGGTAAAAAAGGGAGAGAATTAATGAATTTACAAACTTTATCCACCGGCGAGCTACAAGCTAAACTTAATGAGCTTGAAAGCCAATATGTAGACCCTACGGCAGAGGTATATGCCCGTATTGTTGGTTATTACCGCAGTGTACGCAACTGGAACGTAGGAAAACGTGCCGAATTTAACGAAAGGTTAAACTTTGAGTTAAACAATGGTCAACCAAAGGCTAACCCTGCCGCTGATGACACTAACAATGAACCCTTAAAATGCAGTAACAATTTAAGTGCCGAAGCTGTTAGTTACCAGCTGTTTACCAAAGCCAGCTGCCCTAATTGCCCATCGGTTAAAAGTTTTGTCGAGGCTTTAGCCGTTAACGGCCAGCATTTAAGTGTAGACGAAGAGGCTAACTTTGCCCTAGCTAAAGCCAAAAAAGTATTGGCGGCCCCTACCGTAATTTTTTACGATGTAAACGGTAACGAGCTTTGCCGAGCTAATAATCTTAACGATTTACAAAGTCTTTTTACTAAAGCTGCCTAAGATTTAGGTGGCTTTAGTAAGAAAAAGGAGTAACAAATGCAAACATTCTGGAGAGATGTTTTAAAAATTGGTTTTGATGATATTGACGACCAACACAAGGTATTAGTTGGTTATTTAGATAAAATGGTAGCTGCCAAGGCCAACGATGCCGAAGAAGTTAAAGCGGTTTTAACTGGGCTGGAAGAATATGTAAATTATCATTTTAGTTACGAAGAGGCCAAACTTGCCGCCGCCGGTTTTGTAAAGCTGGAAGAACATAAAAAAGAGCACAAAAACTTTGCCCTTGCTGTACAAGCTAAAGTAAGTGAGTACCAAAACAGTAACTACGACGTGGACGAAATGGTTACCTTTTTAAAGGAATGGCTGGTTAAGCATATTATGGTTAAGGACCGTATTTGGGCTAAGTATTTATTAGAACAAGCTAAGAATTAGAGTTGTTATTGAATAGCCAATTTCGTTTATAATACCCTTTTGTATACTAAGTGCATTTATAAGTGCCGTAATAACTTAGTTGACAAGTTGCCGGATATAGTTTATACTTTTTATTCAAAGCAGCTTAATTATGATTAAAAGGCGCAGTATAACAGTATAAAAGAGGAGTAGTACAATGCAAACACTTTGGAGCGATGTTTTAAATGTTGGTTTTGGTGATATGGACGACCAACACAAGGTGCTAGTAAATTATTTAGACCAACTTGTAAATGAAGGGCAAGAAAGAGGGGCTGAAGCCATTGCCACAATCCTAGCGGGGCTAGGGGCTTATGTAGGATACCATTTTAGCTATGAAGAAAAACAGATGGACGAGTTTAACTATCCGGACAGTGCAAAACATAAAAAAGAGCACGAAAACTTTGGTGTTCAGGTAGCGGCCGCCTTAGAAAAATATAAGGGGGGCGAATTTAGCCTAGACGAACTTATTGCCTTTTTAAAAAATTGGTTGGTTAAGCACATTCTGGTGCGCGACCGTATTTTAGCCACTTATTTGCTTGAGCAAACTAAGGCTTAATTTTTAGTAAAAATGATACAAGCCAGCTTACTTAAAAATAGCTTCTCAGATTACCCATCTTTGTTAAGCTGCGTGCTATTTTTAGCTGGCTGTAATATGCGCTGCCCCTATTGCCATAACAGCCAGCTGGCTTTAAATACCGAAACAAATTTAGAAGAATGGCCGGTTATCTACCAATTTTTAAAGGCTAGGGCCGGGCAGCTGCAAGGGGTAGTCCTTAGCGGCGGCGAGGCCTTACTTAACCCCTATTTACCCGAAATTGCCCATCAAATTAAAGCTTTGGGTTACCGGCTAAAAGCCGATACCAACGGTACCCTGCCTAAACAGCTGCTTACTTTATTACCATACCTAGATTACGTAGCTGTAGATATAAAAACAGCGGAGCATTTGGCTTTAACCGGCTTAAATGATGAGCCTGTTTGGCAAAGCCTTAACTTGCTTAACCAAAGCGAGGTAAGCTTTGAGGTAAGGGCTGTGGTATCGCCCCATTTTTGTGGCGAGGTTCAGCTAACAACGGCGCTTAAACATATTAAGGCCGGCCGGGCTTTAGGGCTGCGGTTATTGCCTTTTAGGCCAATTAATTGCTTAGATGACAGCTTTAATAACTTACCGGCCACTAACGATAGCTACTTAGCCAAACTTAAAACTTTTATTGAAACCGAAGGGGTAAAGGCGCTGGGTTGTTAGTCGCCGGCCTCATCACTGCTAAATAAAATATTATATTCTTCTTCACTAATAACATCGTTACCGGCAGCTTGTTTATCTTTAGCCGTTAAAAGCTCGCGCACCTCTAGGTAAGCTAACTTTTGCCTGCCTGCTATGGCTTTAAAAGTATCAGTTTCACTCAAAAAGCTATGATTAAAGGCGGTATCTTGATATAAAATAAAATTTAAAATATTAACCAAACTAACTTGAGCCCGGCATAACTCAAAGAGGTAGTCGTTAAGTTTAAGTAATTGCCGGCTGTTAGTTAAACGCTGATAAAAAACTGTTAATAAATTATCAAATAAAAATATATCGTGTTTGTATAGTTCGTTAAATAAACTTTCATCAAGGGTTAAATGCAAAGCATCTTCCAGCAGTTTTAAGCGGGCCGTAATAAAAAATAAATTGTCGTCGTAGTTAATATGCTCTTTCATACAGTCTCCTTATTAAGTTTAGCACGATTAAGCTTAAATTGTTAGCCTTTTAGCCAAGAAAAAATAATTACTCCACTACTAAACTAAAGTTTAAGCCTTTAAGTGTTTGTTCATATTAAATAGCTTGACACTATAGTAAAATATAAGGTATTTTAAACGGAGTATGAAAACAAAGATAATACTGCTGCTTTTAATTAATTATAAAATATTAGCGGCCAGCACTATCACCGATATTTGGCGCGATATTTTTATCATTGATATTAATCCGGCTTTGCTGCGCTTAAGCAGCGCTAACTTTACTGAAGAGCCGGCCAGTTTATTTACTATTCAAAATTTTTACAATCAAACTAGATTAATAAAATTAGCGCTTAACATCGATATAATTGGCTTTAATTTTTATGCCGACCTCGATTTTATGCAGCACTTTTATGCTTTTAAAGATAATAGCACCTTCTCTAACCTGCCTTTTGCCAACTATGGTTTTAGTAGTGCGGTTTATAGTAATATCCCCTTACAGGGCTACCTTGCCTATAACAGCGATTTACTCCAGTTATCATTAGGCCGCCGCCGCTGGCATTTGGGAGCCGGCGATTACAACTTGGTGGCCGGCCGCGATGCACCTTATTTTGACGGCCTATGGGCCGGTTTTACGCCGCAGCTGCCTAGCGGACGCTTTCATTTTTATTTTATGGCTGCTATCGACGACCCAATGGCTATCGGCAAATTTTTAGATTGGAACCGGCAGCAAGTTAATGAAGCCGACCGGAACAATAACGAACATTGGTTTAATCTTGCTCAAGAATCACGCTACTTTTTTGTTCATCAAATAGCTTTTAGCCGCGACACTTGGCGGGTTGGCCTAACCGAAAGTTTTATTTGGCAAGGGCAGGCAGCCAATTTTTTTATCGCCAACCCCTTTTTTTTATGGCATAATATTTTTAACCCAGAGGCCGGTAATGTGGCCTTAACTTTAAATTTTGAAAAATTATTTACCGAGCAAAATATTCGCCTTTATGCCGAAGCTTCGATGGACGACCTGCAACTAAGCTGGGAGCCGATTACCAGTCCCCCTAACCAATTAGCTCTTTATGTAGGAGCCGATTGGCAAATTTTTGACAACGGCGAACGTTTTGCCGCTCCACGCTTTAACCCCTTTGAACGGGCGATGGCAATGGAAAACTTTGCCTTTGACGGCGGCCTAATTGTTAGCTTTCAAGCCCTGTGGGCCAGCCGTTATATATGGGGACGCGGCGATGAATCTGCTTTAGGTAAATTTACAATGTTTAAAGATATTCACCTGCGTGGTAATATGTACGGCAGTGAGGCCGGCGGGGTGCTGGAACATTACTTAGGGTTTCCTTATGGCGGTGATAATATTTATTTTAAACTAAGCGGCCAATATCAAAATAACCTCTATCTTTTTAATGGTTCGTTAGGTTTCCTTTTACAGGGCCACGAAGCTGCACGCATTAGCGGCCACTACAGCCACGATGACCCTACGCCGCAAGGCGTTTATGTTTGGGGCGAATATACCGCCCATAATTGGGTTTACAGCGGTGTAGCCAACTTTATGCTGTTATTAAATATGCAGGCTTATTACGCTTTAAGCAACTTTGCTTCGGGTTATATTAGCCTTAACAGCCGCTTAATTTTAAACCGTTTTAGCCACAGCACCGTCTTGCTGGAGATAGGGGCTTTTGTGCGTTTTTAGTGGTTATACAAAATAAGCTTAGTTACCGTAGGTAACTATCCATAAAACTGGTTTTAGCTATTTTAATGATATTCCTTCTTTAACATTTTGTAAGTTTATTAAACCATTCTCATTTTATAGTTAAATTATTTTCTTCTTTGCTTATCTTTTGCTTATTTTAATATTTTAGCTTTACTTTAGGCCTAAGCTATGCTAAACTAAAACTATGAAAAAAATATTAATTTTATTTTTATTACTAATAGCCATAAATGCGCAGGGGCAAGGCTTGCCGGTAGCAGCTAATGCTACGCTGGCCAGTTTATTTCCTGACGCTAGTTTAAGGGAGAGAGTAGCAAGAATATTAGGAGAAGACGCTAACTTAACAGGGCAAGCGCTGAGTGATAGATTGGCTAAAGTTAGGGAACTATATGCTCACTGGGGGCCATTTGCTGGATGGAAAAAAATTAATAATACAAACGGAATAGAGTATTTAATAGGGTTAAGCCGCCTTAATTTATCATCAAATGATTTAATGGATATAAATTTAACAAATTTAATTTATTTGACTGAACTTTACTTAAATGGCAATCAACTAACCCAGATTGATTTAACATCTCTAAAAAGTTTACGAATAGTAGAGTTAGTAGGTAATCGATTAATCCAGCTTGATTTAAGTAACCAGCTGCTTGTTTATTACCTTGACGTAAGCGGCAACCCACTAACTGACCTAGATTTAACCATGCTTGTTAGTTTAAGCTCGCTTAATGTGGGGTATACATTATTAACCAGCCTTGATATAAGTAATAATCCTATATTACATTTATGGGTATGGGATTCCCCTTTGGAGAGGTATGTTGATTTTTCAGAAGGTAGGTCAGAATTCCATTCTCATACTATTAAATTGAGAGAAGGATTAAAGCATACAATTATTGGCCTTAGAGACGACATAAGACTGAATAAGCCTTAAGAAAGATATAGACTAAAGGGATACCCTTTAGTCTATATTGTTATAACTTAATTATTTCTATTTATAATAACCCCTCGCCATTCATTGGTTCTTCTTAACTGTAGTGAGCTAGAATTATAAAGCCTTTCATGCCTATGGGTATATAAAATGTGGTGTGGAATACCTGTATTATCTGCTCTTGTATTACCGCTGCGTATAAGGTAGCTGTAGCTTCTATCATCTTGAGCTGGCCTGCCATCGGAAGCGGGTTCGATGTTTAAGTTACGTACTACATTTGCTGATAGGTTTATGCTATGCGGATTAAAACGATTGTCCATAAAAACCATATTTAATAAGGCTATTCCATTTTGTAAGAATATAGTACCCGTAATATATCCGTTTCGCCTAGCCTCATAGTAAATATCCACAATTTGCGCTGCAGTAAACACAGTTCCTAACTCTTTTTGGGCAATAACTAAATGTGCCATAAATAAGCAGCCTTCGTTCCATATAACACTTCTCCCATTAGCATAAGGTTGTGCCGGCGCTGTAGGGAAAACATTAACAACAGCCCCATGGATAACAACGTTACCTCGCCTTCTTAACTCTTCTTCAATTACCTCATTACCAGTATTAACCTGTATTAAGTAAGGCGCGTGCCATATCACATCGGTTGGATGGTTGTTGGGCCTTGTAATACTCCTCTCTTCTGTTATGGCATTAGGGGCTGGGTCCCAAAAAATGTTTTTTTGCCTATCGGTTAAAGTAAAATGGCTATGCTCCACCGTATTAAGCTTAGCTATATAACCGTACTTTACAAAACGCCCTTGCATAATATCATTAACTTCCGGCGCTACTACGCTACCTGCGGTGCCTAACACCGCTAGAGTGCGTCTTATTACCCAATTATCATCATTAATACGGCAATTAGCAGGACTAATTTTTTCTAAACGTACACCTTCCAA
>WRBN01000010.1 GCA_009784515.1 Spirochaetaceae bacterium
AGCCTCCTCGGCATTAAAATTAGCGGCCAGTTTAAGCAGTGCGGGCTCTTTATCTTTAACGGCCGCAGCTAAATAACCATTAAGTTTAACTCCTTCGGCGGCGGCGAAAAGCATATCCATATAACACGGCATAGCGGTACGCAGTAAATTTTTACCTATGTTAAAAGCCAAAAGAAACTGCTCGTTGCCGGCCAGATAGGCGGTAAGTTGCAGCTGCTCCTTTAGCAGCGACGATTCCAAATTTAACCGGCCGGCTTTGCCGCTTAAATTTAAGCCGTTAGCCAAAGCAATGTAAGGCTTTAATTGCTCTTTAAGTTTTTGCCGGTAACCGCCACTATAAAACGAAGGCGACAGCCCGCCTTGCTGCTCAATTTTGGCTAAATTTAAATTAAAAAAATTATCAAAATCGATTGGCCACCCTTCGTTAAGCTGCTCTTTTAATTGATTAAGCAGCTCAAAAATTAAATTATCGTTGGTAAAATTTTCACTCTCTACTTCTTCTTCCAGCACTAAAGAAAGACTGCTTGCCCCCAGCAACTTTAAAAGATGTTTTTTAGGCTCTTTAAAATAACTTTTAAGCCGGCTATAACTAGCAGTTTGATTTTCATTATTTAAGTTATATTTACTTCTGGGCAGCGGCTGGCCATAATTATAAGTATTGGCTAGTTTAAAGGCCTCGCTATCGTAACTATGGTAAGAGTTATCGCTATTAAAATTACGTTTATCAAAGCTATGTAAAGGCAGCCGGCTAAAACAGCTTAACTTAGTGAACTCTTGGCCAAAACCATAACTTACTAAATCGTTTAAAGCGGGGCTAGGCTCTAAAGGTTCACCGCCTTCATCTTTATCGCGGTAACTAAGCACCAATTTTTCTTCGGCCGCCATTACAGCCTCTAAAAAAGCGTAACGCTGCGTTGTTTGCAGGCTTAAATCGAAACTTGCGCTAACTATTTGGTTTAAATTAAATTGCGAGGGCCGGTCGTTAGCTGGAAAATCGTTATTTAATCCCATAAAAATAATGACTTTAAAGGGGATAGTACGCAAAGCCAGCAGCGAGGCGCAATTAATACCATTTTTTACCTCACCTTTGCGGTGCTCACTTAGGGCGCTTACCTCACTTAAATAATTAAGCATTACATCAAAACTAAAACTATCATTTTTATACCCTTTAGTTTTTAAGCCGGCCAATCCCGCCGTTTGATACGTTCTTTGTAAATTTCTAAACACACTTTTTAATTCCCAGCCGGCCGCCTCTTCGCCGGCTAAGTGTTTGCGCATTAAAGACTCTAAATATTTGCACCACTCTATAAAATTTAACTTTTTATCTTTTAAAGGATAAAAATCATGGTACAAATCTAAAATTAATTTTAATAAACGGCCCAAACTTTCGCCTTGTTCTTCGCTTTCATTGTTAATGCCCGCTAAAGTTTCTCCCTCCAACAAACTGCTTAACCAGCTGTCTAGGCCATAATACCAGCTGCCATTCGCCGTGGGACTTAGCTGTAGCTGGCGGCGATGCTGCTCCGTTACCCCATAAGCCACCGCCGTATGGCTGCAAAACTTAAGCCAAATGGCTCTGTCTTCGGCGGTAATGTGCTTGGCGTTGGCAAAAAAGGGATTGTCTATTAAAGCAAAAATTTCTCTACGACTAAATTGAGAGCCGGCTAAATTGAGCAAAGCCATAAAGGCTTCGCTGTAACTTTCGGTAACGGCAATATCGGCCACATTATAGTTTAGATAAGGATTACGGCCAAAAACAGCCTCGATATGGCTAACATAATCGTTAATATTAGGGGCAATAAGGGCTATTTCACCTAAATTTAAATTATCGTCATTATTTAAATATTTCAAGATTAAATCTTTAGCTAACTCTACTTCGCGTCTTTTATTGGCCGTACTAAAGATGGTAAAGCTGTCATCATTTTTATTTAAATCAATTTTCTTATTGTCTTGTTCATAAATTTTGGCCTGCAACTGCCCCAAATTAGTGGAGGGATAACTTTGTTCATAGTTATTAGTAATTAAATTAAAATTGTTAATGAAATTGGTAAATTCGTAACCGCTTTGTCCGTATAAATTAATAAAAGTGGCCTCGTTTTGCTGTTTTAGCGGCATAACCATTAAATGATACAGCTGAATATCCTCACTTAACCGTCTAAAAAAACGCAAGGCTTGCTCGCCAAAAAAGCTGCCGCCCACTAAAATCACCTTTTTAATAGGGCCACCATAACCTTCGGCGCTATTTATCGCTAAGGCCAGCATATCGCTTAGTAAAAAATGGCCGTTGTTCGCCAATAACCGCCAGAGGTAACTTTGCAAAGCCTCTTGTTGATTAGCCGCCGCCTCATTTTTTTGCCAGCGACTAATTAAACCGGGTAAATTCATACCATAACTGGTAAATAAACCGGCCAAACTATCGCAAAACTGCATAAGTTTAACATCGTTCCCACTCTCAAGATGGGGCAGATAGGCTTTAATCTCACTTAACTCGCCGGGTAAATCACCATTTTGTAAAATATTATCTAAATATTTATATAACAAAAGTTTAACTTCGTTGGTATGCACTAATGAGCTCTCATTTAATTTTTCTTTAACTATATTAAATCCATTAAGTAACTCACGCAAAGCGCTTTCCAGCAGGTTACTGTTAAAAGCCGCCACAATGCCTTCACCGGCGGCCAGTTGGCTTTGCACAAAACCGGCCGTTTGTTTATTTTGGCAAATAACATACGGCTCATCACCCAAAAGGCCGGCGGCCTTAAAGAGAGGAGCTTGCTCTTTAATAAGTAAAGATAAATTATTACCAGTTATTAAATGATATGCCATTTTATATTTACTCCTTATTAATCATACGCCCAGCCAATACGTATTACGCTCAAAATCGCATTAGTAGTTTAACTTCCCTGTCCGTTTTAACGCCAGCGTCAGCACTGCTATATCGGCGGGGCGGATACCGGCAATGCGGCCGGCCTGTCCCAAATTAGCCGGCCTAATTTTACTTAATTTTTCGCGGCTTTCCAGCGATAAAGTAGTTACTAATCCGTAATCAAAATTGGCAGGAATTAATTTCTCTTCATTTTTTTTAAATTGCTCCACTTGTTCCTGCTCCAATTTTTCGTAACCGCTGTACCTAATATCGTGGTATAAACTACTCCGCCAAGCGGCAGGCAAAGCCGCTAAAGCCGGTAACTGCTCCATCGCGGTGGCCAATAAAAATTTTGGGTCTTGTAAATGGTCATAAAGTTTTTTACCGGCGTAAGCTTGCTGCTTAAGTAGCTCTTGCATCGCTTCCATTTGGGTAAGTTTTTTGTAAAAATAATTTACTCTTTCTTCATTTAATAAACCTAACTCGTTAGCTTTACTAAACAACCTGCGGTCGGCATTATCGTGCCTAAGCCGCATACGATATTCCGCCCGGCTGCTAAACACACGGTAGGGCTCATTAGTGCCTTTGGTTACCAAATCGTCAACCAGCACCGCCATATAGGCCTCGCTGCGGTCTAACAAAAAGGGCGGGCGGCCCAATATCTTTAGGGCCGCATTAGCTCCCGCCCAAAAACCCTGCGCCGCCGCCTCCTCGTAGCCGCTGCTGCCGTTTACTTGGCCGGCAAAGTATAAGCCGCTAATTATCTTACTCTCTAAAGTGAGATGGTGCTCGCTGGCATCTACATAATCGTATTCTACGGCATAACCGGGCTTAATAATCTCTACTTGCTCTAGTCCTTCTATCTGGCGCAAAAATTGTAACTGCAAATCTTCGGGCAAACCGCAATAAATACCGTTAAGATAAGCCTCATCGCTTTCGTTGCTCTCCGGCTCAATGTAAATAAGATGACGCTCGTGATGCGGAAAATTCATCACTTTTTCTTCAAAGCTGGGGCAATAACGCGGGCCGCCAGCTGCCTCTGTCCAGATGGGCGAAAATTTAATGTTATCGCGCACAATTTTATGCACTTTTTCATTGGTATACACCATATAACAGGGGCGGTTGGGTTTACCAATAAATTTATCATCGTTAAAAAAACTAAAGTTTACTTGCGGTAAAGTGCCCTCTTGTAACTTCATCTTAGCGGTGTTTAAGCTGCGCATACGTACGCGGGCACTGGTGCTGGTACTTAAACGACCCACTGTTAAACCATTATTCCTCAAAGATTTACCTAAACCAAAAGCTGCCGGCTCGCCGATACGGCCGTAAGGCTGCCGGTAGCTGCCCAGCATAATACAGCCTTCCATAAAGGTGCCGCTGCAAATAATAGCCGCCTTACAGCTTACCATACCGCCGCGCTCCAGCTTAAGGCCAACAAGTTTACCATCTTTAATAATTAAATCTACCACTGTTTCTTGATAGATACTTAAATTGGTTTCGTTATCCAGAGCGGCACGGGCCAAACGGCTGTACAAATGTTTATCTATTTGGGCGCGCGGGCTTTGGGCAGCGCCGCCTCTGCTTTCGTTTAAAAGCTTGTATTGCAAAGTGCTGGCATCGGCAAGCTGCGCCATTTGCCCGCCAAGGGCGTCAATCTCGCGCACAATATTACCTTTAGCAAGACCGCCAATAGCCGGGTTACAGCTAATACGGCCAATACTTTCGGTATTTTGAGTAACCAGCAAAGTTTTTAAGCCCAATCTTGAGGACGCTAAGGCCGCCTCTATCCCGGCGTGGCCGGCGCCTATTACTATTATATCATAATCCATATTGAGTAATTATGGCAAATTTATCCGGTTTTTACAAGGGCAACTCCCCACTTGTTACCACAATTAATATTTTTAAAATAAATTGAAAAACCCTAGCTACCCTTGACAACTTGGCTATAAAATGCTAACAATTAAATTGATTATGCTAAAAAAGATAACTTTAATCCTATTACTTTTTTTAACCACCGCTTTATGGGCTCAGCAAAATCTGGCTGTTAATACCCGGCACCCCGTTTATAGCTTAATAGATACCGCCGAAGCGCGCGGCCTCGTTACCCGCCTTACCCAAGTAAGGCCTTATACACGCCGGCAAATTAGCCTGCTACTGGCCGAAATTGACAGCAAACGCTACCAGCTTACCGGCCGCGAGCAAGCAGTGCTCGATTTTTATATAGAAGAATTTTCGGCTTTCGTCCGCCAAGATAACACTGGCGGCGAACAGCTGTTACTGGGCCGCCTCGATTTTTTTGGCCAAAGGTCGTGGGCCAGTTTAGGTGTTACCATAGGCCTCGATTTTAGGGTAGCTGCCGAAAATCTAAGTGCTTCTTACATGGCCATTCCTTTCCAACTTTACGGACGGGGTGATTTTTTAGACGGTATGATTAGTTACAACGCCGACCTTATTTTTGTCGGCAGCCGCCTCAATCCTTTCCCGTTTGCTAGGCCCGCTTTTTTTGTACCGCGCGGTATGGGCTTTCATCAAGGTGTAGGCTCCGATGATGCCGGGCTAGGCGGCAGCGATGAGCTAACGGTAGGCTACGAAATGAGCCCCGAAATTGCCGCCAGCCTGTGGGACGACCGTATCTTAATCAGGCTTGGTATGCTTGATACCCGCCGTGTAGGGCATGGCTCGCACGGCCTTAATATCTCCGATACCGCTGTGCCTTACAACGCCTTTGATATGTCGGTAAGGCCGCTTAATTGGTTTAACTTTTATACCATGACAGCCTCGCTGGGTTACTTTGCCACCGATGCCAAAAGCAGCGGGCGCGGCCATTATGGCCTTAACCAAATTGACGCCGACCCAACCGGTAATCCTCGTTGGAGTAACTGGTCTACCAGCCCGGGCTTTGTTGATATGCCCACCGGCGGCTACTACGACAGCTGGGTACGCAATGGTTTTGTGCAAAACAATAAAATGATGGCCTTTCAGATGGGCGAATTTTTTATGTCCGATTATTTTTATTTTGCCCTCTTTCAAAGTGTAGTTTACGGCCAGCGGTTCGAGCTGGGCTACCTTAATCCTTTAGGTTTTTACTTTTTTAGCCAGCTGCTTTACGGCGAAAACGATAATATGTTTGCCGGCATTTCGGCCGCTACCATTTGGCCCGGTGTAGCCAAGTTTTGGCTAGAACTTGCCGCCGATGAGGTTGGCAGCCCAACGAATCTTTCACACGCTCGCAATTTATATGCTTTACAGTTGGGAGCAAGGGTTAACCTGCCCAGTATTCAACTACTACCTTTTGCCACTTTAACCTTTCAATACACCAAAATCGAGCCGTATACTTACAGCCATTATTTTAAACAATATAACTTTAACGGCACCCCTAACCCCGACCCGCATAACCCTATTAACTCACCCCATTCTATTCATACCGATACCAGCTTTACCAACGAAGGTATGGCTATAGCCACCTATCTGCCTGCCAACAGCGATGAATTTAAACTTACTTTACAAACTATGCCTTTACCGGGCTTGCAACTTTCACTGGGCTGGCAGCTTATCCGCAGCGGCACTAACCCTAAGGTTTTAGTTAATTTGTGGAGCGACGGCTGGATTAGACGTGTGGACGATAACCCTAACCGTGTAAGCCCCAACAGCGGCCGCCAGAGCGAATATCAAGACAGAGGATTAGAGGTAGTTGATACCTTTTGGTACCACGACCCCAGCCGGATTAATGGTGGGCTTGGGGCTACCTACCCTTACCATGGCGGTTTACGGCCACCGCGCAAAAACTTTTTATTTGATGGTATCTATCAATTTAACAACATCTTTAGCTTTGGCCTTAACTACGATTTACGCGCCGTATCTAGTAGCCGCCGCATACCAATGGTGGTAAATATGCAATACCAATTTTCGCACAACTCCTTTAACTTAAATGGCATTAATCCCGATGGTTATTACGCCCGAGAGGTTGCCAGCGGCAGTGATGATTTAGTATGGTTTCCTACCATTGGCCGTACGGGCGGTTATAACCCTTTCTCGCGTAACATTTTTAGCTTAAACGTTACTGTTTTTCCGCGTTAGTTACGGGCTCGTAATCAATAAAAAGCTGCTCACCGCTAGGGTGCTTAAAGGCTAAAGCCGTTGCCCAAAACTGCATAGTTCCCTTACAATTACCCGCATTATAAAGCGGGTCGTTGATAATAGGCAGCCCCAAAACCGCCAAACTGGCTCTAATTTGGTGCCTAAACCCTTGCGTTAAAAAACAATCTATCTTAATAAAATCTTTATCACTATTTAAAGTAAAGTTACTAAGGTAAGGTTTCGTGGCCTTTAGCGAGCCGCTTAACCCTACCGCCCGCACCTTGCTGCTTTTAGCTTTAGCTTTAACAAAACCGGTAGTTAAAGCTATTTTAAAATTACCAAATTTATTTTTATTTAATAATATTTGCCAATTATTTTCTTTAATGTTATCTGGATTAAGATTAGCTAAACCGGCTAAACTATAAGCTAAATAATATTTTTTAAAATTTGACAATTTGGCTTCATTAAGTAAAAAATCAAAGGAGCTTTGCTCTTTAGCGTAAAGTACCAACCCTTCTGTGGCATTATCAAGACGGTGCAGCAGCCCGCCCTCGCTGCCGCTAAACCCTTGTACCAAAGCAATAGCCGGACAATAGTTAAAGACCAACTTGGTTAAGTTGTTACCATTAATATCTTTAGCTAAAGGAGCTGTAGCTAAACCGCGCGGTTTTACTACCACCAAAATAGCTTCGTCTTCGTAGATAATTGTAAATTGATTACTGTCCACACCTAAACACCTGCAAGAATAACTTTACTTAAAATAACGACTGCCACCATCATTGCTTTAATTATTTATTCCTTTAAGTTGTAAAAACTTACCTCGATAGTTAACCTGCCGCTGCCCTGCGTTAAAGCCAGCGGAAAGGCCAGCCAAATAGCTGCCCCCTGCCTTATCTGTTGTTGTTCGCCGGCAAAATTTAAATGAGTAGATAAAGTTTTAAAATTTAAAATAGCCGGCTGCGAAAATTTATAATCGAAATGCAGGTCATCTTCATCAATAATCGTTAATTTATTAACATTAGCTATTTGCTCGCCCTGCCAAAATTCATCATTAATTAATAAGTTAGCCTGCTCACTTAATGAAAGGTAATGACCGCTGCAAAAATAATAATTGGTTAAAATCTCACCTTTAAAGTAATAATTAACTTCGAAGGTATTTTTATAATAAATATATTCTTTCTTAATGCTGATTTTCTTTTTGTCTAATATTTTCTCTGTTAAATAATTAACACTATCGGCATCGGGTTGAGTTTTACATTGATAAAAATTATCTTCCTTCAATTCTTCTGCCATAACAGCCCAATCACTCTTTATAGGCACAAAAACATCATGAAAAGCCCTTTGCAACGGCCCATCATTAAAAATATTAAGTAAATTCTTGCCGGCAGGCAGGTAATCCAGTTCAAATAAAAGCCCACCTGTATGCTGAGTAAAAGCATTATAAATTGCTCCGCGATAAAGCACCTCGCCGGCACCATCTAAATCAAAATCCACCTCGATTAAACCGTAATTTAATTTATCACCGCCGGCTAAACTATCGGCCTGTAATAAATTACGATAAGCATAATCGCGCAAAACCGGGTTACGAATACCGCCATAACGACTGGCCCAATAAAGTTGGTGATTTTGACTTTGCCACAAAGATTTAAGCGCTAATTTCTTTTGGCCTTTATCTTTAGCTAAACGTACGGCCGCCGTTACGGCCAAAGCGCGGGCATAAAGCAAACCGGTTTCTACTTGTTCAAAAAGGTAATTACGATAAAAATTATGATTACCGCCCAAAGTTTCGGCCCCAGAAGCCGGCAGGTAAAGCCGCTGCAAAACCATTTGACGTTTTAAATATTTAGCCGGCTGAGTTAAAGCAATACCGTAACTCTTTAGCTCCTCTAAAAAACCGGCCAACCATTTCGTGTTAAAATCTTTAAATAAAAAAGTTAATAGATTACCGCCCTGTTTCTCGGCCAGCTGGGCGTAATCGGCTGCCAACTGCCGATAATCTTTACTTGCCTCTAAAGTAAAATAAGGAAAAACCGCCACCGTTTTCGCGGTTTCCTCCACTAAATAAGCTTTAAAAAGATTTTTAGCTTTGGCATTAATAAAAAGTTCGGCAGCCACAAAACTATAATTAAAGCTATGAGGGGCCAATATGGCCGGAAAACTTGGCTCCCACAGCCCATAGGGCAAAAAAAAGCCGCGTGGCTTGTGTTTGCTAATATCACGCGCCCAAATAGCACTATCCTCAATTTGGCCAAGTCTATCTGTATTAGAAATTAATCCAAGTAAGGAATTATCAAAAAGCCCCCCCAGTAGCTCCAATCGTTTATGAGCGGCCAGCTCCTGCCAAATGGTTAATAATTCGTTATGATTACTTTTAAGCCACTGCGCTCCCTCACGTTCGATAAACAATAAAAAAAAGTACTCGCTCCGGCTATAAAGCAAAGCAGTTAGCTCCTTAAGCCAGCGGCTGTAATATTTTTCTTTAATAGCTTCGGGCTGAGCCAGCGGAAAATCGCCGGCCAACAGTAAGATTGCTTCCGCTGCCATTAGCTAGCCCTTTTCTTGCCGTAATTTACGTAAAAAACGCTTGTGCTCGTCCTTCGCCAGCGGGACAATCGCTCGCGACTCGCACTTAACGGCGGCGCGCCATCTATCTTCCTGCCCGGTGCGGTAATCTATAGAGCAAAGATTATCTTTAATGCTAAAACCACCCAAAGGCGCTCTCTTAAGACAGGTGCCGCAAGCCATACAGCCAACGCTACAAGCGGCAGCGGTAACTTCGGCGTTATCGTGCGAGCTGCAAGCTACAACAAAATCAGCTGCTTTATCGACAAATTTAATCACTTTAGTAGGGCACAAAACCACACAACTGCCGCAGCTTTTACATAAATCTTTATGCACATAAGCCAGCCCTTTACTCACCGTGATAGCTTGCTGCGGACAGGAGGCTGCACAATCGCCCAACCCAATACAGCCATATAAGCATTGCTTAGAATTTAACACATTTAAATGAGCCGCTGCACAACTGGCAACACCGGTATAATTAAAGCGGTACTTGCTATGTTGCTTATTGCCCCCGCAAAAAACATACGCTACTTTGTTTGCAGCTATATAATTATAGTTATAAATCTCCTTAAGTTTAGCAATAAAATTTTCTTGCTCAAAACTTTCTTGCAGACGGCAACGGCGAGCATTTTTCTCTTTATTAAGCAAAAGCGCCTCTAGATAAGCGGCACAACTATGATAACCGCAAAGGCCGCAATTTTCGCCGGCTAATAACTCGGCAGAGGCTTCACTGCTAACCTTCGGCGGCATCTTTTTACTAAAAAAGAACCAGCTATAAGCCGCAGTTGCCGCTAAAATTAGCATAAAAATAATAATGAGCACTAATAATATCATCTACCCTCCTATATTACTTAATGCCAGTAACATAAGTACCGTTACTATTAAGATGATAGGCGCCCCGCGCCAAGCTATCGGTGGCTGATTAAGATAAAAATGCCTAAAGATGGCGATGGCCAGCAAAATAGCCGTTAACATAGCTAAAGCCGTCAACAAAGTAGCAGCTATTATTAAAAGCAGATTACTACTGTATAAAAACGTTAAAGACAGCATAATACTATTAAAAATTAGTAACCAGCCGGCAAAATCGCTATATTTATTGGGTTGCAGCCATTTAAAAAAAAGCATTAAAATAGGCATTAAAGCCATAAAAACTAAACTAAAAAAAAGCGGTGTTAAAGCTAAACCTATGCTTAGCATAGTATTACTGAATATAGCAAACCCATAACTAAGTAAAGCCGTTACTAACCATGCCCCAAAGATAGATATTACACATAAATAACTTTTTAAACGGTTACTCTTGAAGGTTTGCAGTAAACTTTTGCCATAAAAAGAAACAAGCAAATAATTACTGGCCAACATAAAGGCAAAAAATACTCCTAGCTGCATCGATATATCCTTACAATAAAACGCGTTAAAGCTATTAAAGTGGCTGCCAAAATTAAAGCGAGCAGCCACGAAAGCTGCGCATTAAAATGGCCAATAACCATTACCAATAAGAGTTGCAGCAATTTAGCTAACACAACTATAATTACTAAAATAGCAGAAAAAACTATAATTTGCTTAAGATTACGGCTTAGGCCACCGGCATTATTAAAAACCTCGTTGTAAAGCACACAAAACCACAAAACTAAAGCCACCAGCGATGGCACTCCATCTTGTAAATCGCTAAACCACAATATGTTAGCTATTGTAGCTACAGTAACTACCAACAACATAAACAAAGCCAATCTTATTTCGGCCGGGATATATGGCTTTAACCACCACAAAAACCTACTTAATAAAATAAAAGCAAATAAATTAAGAACAACTAACAAAGCGGCTAGCCAAAATCCAGCCACCTGAAAGGCCATAAAATTAATAATTACACTTAACATTACAAAATTATGATTATCTAAAAATTTATAATTTAAAAAAGTATTTTTCATTACCTATCCATTTAATTAACACTTAATAACATCGTTACAACTACTGCCGTTGTTGCAATTAAAGTAGCCACTAACATAATAATAACTAATCGCCATTCTTTGCTCATTTAATCCTCTGATACCTTTGCTGCCAAAGATAACGCACCATCGTATTTATAAGTAAATTAACAAAACTCATTACAAAAATAGCATAAAAAATATCCCCATTAACCAATGGCCCCAGCAAAATAGTTAATAAAGCCAGCAGTACCGCATAAATAATACCACCCAACCCACTGTGAGGCAACCCTTCATTCGCCGAAGCCAAAATAAAAAGCCCCACCAAGAACCCCTCATTACTTAAATTAAATAAAATATCGAAATTAAAAATATAATTAATGAAAATATATATTACCAAAAACATTATAGTTATTAAAGGTGAACGTAACTTAAAGAGCCAAATAAAAATAACAGCTATTACCAGCAGGCCGCTGCCATTAATGATTGCTCCCCCGTTAATACCCATAAAATTATGAACAAAAACAGCTAAAAAACTATCCGACGGCAAGGCGAGCAGCCATTGATACCAATCGTAATTTAAAGGGGCCAAAGGCTGCGGCTGCCAAAACAAATTGGGCCACAACATAGCACTAAGGCTATAGGCTACCACCGCCGGGTTGACCAAAGCGTTACCAAAACCACCAAAAACTTGCCTGCTAATAAATATAGCCAAAAAACTGCTGATAAAAGCCGGCCACAGCGAGCCCAGCGGAAAAATAAGCGCCCACAGCACGGCAAAAGGCAAAGAAGAAAGGCAGCAAGCCCTAAGCGGATAGCGCTTAAAGAGGTAACCCAAAGCGGCAGCTAACAATACTCCCGCTAAAACGACAATAAGCAACCATAGTTTTGCATAACCATACAAGAAAACACTGTAAACAAAAGCAGGCATTAAAGCCAACGTAAACAGTAAATTACTGCTTAAATTGGTAAGTTTGTGATGGATATGCGGGGCATTAGCGTAAACAGGTAACTTCATTTTAATTAGTCCTCGTTAATTTAGTTGCCAATTTAAAGGCAGCCGCCATATCAAACCTAGCGGGGCAAAGGTAAGAGCACAGCCCGCAGCTAACACACTCACTTAAAAACATTTTATTAACCAAATCGAGACGGCCGGCGGTTATTCCTTTATACATTTCGTAAGGAATAAGTTTTTTAGGGCAATTAGCCACACATTTATAACAATGGCAGCACTCGCCGGTGGGCCTTACCGCCGCTTCGGCGGCCGTTAAAGCCAGTACGGTATGAATATCTTTAGTTACCGCCGCCTCTTTAGTTACCGCCACGTAACCGCTCATCGCCCCGCCGACCACTAAACGTGCCGCTTTGCGCTTAAAACCGCCGCATTCATCAAATAAAAAAGTTAAAGGTGTTCCTATCGCCACCATCATTACAGCGTTCTCGGTTAAAGCCGCACCACCGACACTCACTAACTGCCTGTTATGAGCTTCGCCATAAACTAAGGCATTATAAAGAGTAAATAAAGTAGTTACATGTAAAATTAAACTAGATTGACCAAATTTTTCTTTAAGCAGTCGCTCATTAGCGGCAAGGTAACTATCGTTAAAAACGCAAAGTTCTCCATGCCCTTCCACCAACTCTTTAATTTTAATAGCTTTATTTAGATTGGCTTTGGTAGTGCAAATAATAACCTGTTCGGTTAAAATTAATTGGGTTACTATTTTTATAGCCTTAATTAATTCGTCTAGATACTCATTAAGCAAAAATTGCCCGTTAAAGCAGTAAGGGTCGGGCTCTAGTAAATTAATAACTAATTTGTTGACAGAGCTAACATTAAGTTTTAAATGCAACGGCAAAGCCGTAATAGTATCTACCACCCCTAAACGTTTTAACTCTGCCAATAAAGTTTTATTATCTAAACTAGATAAATCATTCTCTCTTTTTTTATGCTTAACAAAATTACCACCGGTCTCTATTTTGATAGAGGTGATTAATTCATTACCTTTAATTTGCGGCGAAATAGCTACTACCTCACCCGGTACCGAGCTATGAATATTTACCCCTTCGGCACCATCGGCGATGGCAATAAGGCCATTTTCTTCTATATTTTGGCCCACATTAACCATAACAATAGAGGGCTTACCTTTATGTTGTTTGGCACTAATATAAGCCTCTCTAGGCAAAGCGGCGTAGGTTATCTTTTGGTTTTTAATAGCTTTGCTGCGCTTTAACTTAAGTGCCTTAAGGCTTAACATTCTTTTTACCCCTGATTAATCATAACACTAATTAATCTTTTAGTAAAGAGTTTTTAAGGCTTTTAGCCAATAGTAACCATTAAAAAAACCCTGCTAAGCAGGGTTTTTTATTAAATTTACCAATTATCCATTGGGTCATCGGCCGTGCGACCATCTAAAAGCGGGCTTAAATCGGTTAATGCCCTTAGGTCGTCAAAGTAAATAAAATACGCGCCGCCGGTGTCGGGTAAGTGAAAACGCACTCTAAACCCAACAATACTGATACCGGCTTCATGGTTATTAAGCCTATGTTGTTGCCTAATGCTCGAAGGAATGGCCACACTCATTTGACGCCAACCGGTAAAGTTAAGGTCGCCCATATTAAGTTCGCGCAGGTTACCGTCAAAGTCGCGGATTTGTAAAAATAAAGTGTGCGGAGCGTTGCGGCCGGCTACCCATACCGAAACCACTCTCACAATGCCCTCTACCGCCAGCGGCCTAACGGCACGCAAAGTTAGCTCGGGAGCGCCGCGCCTATTAAAGTTTACCCTAATACCCAGCATACGGTTATCGGCCGGGTCGCTGTCATCGCCGGCAATAAGCGGCTTGTTAGCGGGCCCGCCGGGGAAAGCGCGCATAGTGAGCGAGCCAAAATCGCTGCTGACACGCGGCACCCAAAAAACAGGGTCGGCCATTGTGCTTACTTGCACTTCGGCTAGTTGCTGGAAGGCCGGGTTATCACCGCCCACACCGGGATTAGCCTGCGGACTAGTTACACTAATAACGGGCTGACCGGGAGCCGGTGTAGGCGCAGGAGCCGGAGCTACGGCTTGCGGCCTTTCGCCCCAAATAGCGGTAAGAGTTTCGGGCTGAGTTAAGTTAAAGCCGTCAAAACTTTCCCATAAACTTATATGAGTTAAAACGGTAACATCAGAAAAATAGATAAAAAACTCATCAACGCGTTCGCGAATATCGGTGGTAATAATAAACCTGCTTAGCCTAAGCTCGGGGCGAAGCGGAAAAGTTTGCTGGTCGTCGGTAAGCTGCTTAATACTGTCTGGAATAACAGCCGTTAAGTTACGCCAGCCTCTAAAACGCAAGTTACCCATAGGTACACGATGCTCAATGCCTTCCACATCTAAAAAGATGGCATCAAGCTGATAGTTAAAGTTGCTGCCCCATACCCACATCGATAAAGCCTGCACACGGCCCGGTAACGGTAACGGTTCTGGGTTACCGCCGCGCCCCGGCCTTACTTCCAGCCAGTTATCGCCGCGCTGGGTAAACGAACCGTTAATGGCAAAGGCCATTAAATCGGCGGCGTTAGCAGGGTCGCTGCCGTATTTATCCTGCGGCCAAGCGTTGGCTAAAGCCGTTTGCGGAAAACCTTCGGCGGCGTGGCGCGAGGGAACTACCGTCCACTCAATAGGGTCGGTACTGCCCAAAAAGAATGAGGGATTAGTGGTACTAAACGAATCTACCATTATGGTTTGCAGTGTAAAAAGCGGAAAAGGATTAATATTAGCGCTTATTATCCCCCCGCCAAGCACTACTGCCAATAATATAAGAGCTATGCCCTTCTTCATGCTTTGTCTCCTTACATTTAATGCCAAATTATTTTACTTTAATTATTAATTATAAACTTTTTTTGCCATCTTGTCAATTAAAGATTATACCTTAGTTATCGACACCTCTACCCTTTTTATATCACCACTTAAAAACATTTTTAGCAATTCTTTTATCCTTATATCGATATTAACCCCCAAGCCGTATTGGCTAACATACATGGCAATGTCCATATTATTAGCCAAAATATGGTTTTGCAAAATGGTAGTTAAAGAGCCGGCCACATTTATAAATAAAGTTACCGCTTGCAGCTGCAAACGGGTTAAAAAACTGGCGATATTTTGCTGCTCGGCCAATAAAAACAACACATTTTCGTTTAAGGCATACTGCTCTTTTAATTCCGCCACCAAATGAGCATTTTCGTAAAAAATAATAATATACCCTTCGTGCTCCAAATGTTCATCTATTAGCCGGCTAAAAGCTTTATCTACACTGCTTTGCAGTTGCAAGCGCGGGCTATCCAGCTGAGCTAAACCACTTAGCACCGCCACATTAGCTGCCGTATCGATGGCGGTACCGGCAAAAAAAGGCGCTAGCACCACATTTTGCAAACCGTCTATACCATTAATATAATTTACCAGCTGTTCTTCGGCCGCCGTACGCCACTGCTGGTTAATCACTATATAATCAAAACCGGCTTCTTTTACAGATTGAGCCAAGCTGCCGTCGGTGTTATAGACAAGGTCAAAAAAAATATCGGCCACAAAGAGATTAGGCCCGGCCTGATGCTCGGCCCGGCAAGCCAAGAGTAAAGTTACAATTAATAAAATAATCGGCCGTATTAGCCCTTTGCCAAAAATAATTTAAAGCACCCCTTTACACAAAAGTTAAAGTATGTTAATCTTTTAAGATAACTGCCAAAGTACAGCCGCTAGGCAATATTTTGGCTTATGACTAATAATAACCTTTTTTAAAAGGTAAAGCAAGGATATTAATTATGGCAAGAGAATGTAACTACTGTGGCAAAGGTACTATTACCGGGAATATGGTACCACGTAAAGGTAAAACTAAAAAGCAAGGCGGTAACGGCGAGCACATTGTTAGGCGCACCGGCCGTACTTTCGAGCCTAACCTCTTTAAAGTACGCACTTTAATTGGCGGCGTACCGCAACGGGTTAAAGTTTGCAGCCGCTGCTTAAAAGCCGGCAAAGTGGTTAAACTGGTTAAATAGGGAACAAGGAATAGGGAATAACGGTAAATATTCCCTATTCCTTTTTACTTACTCCTTATCTTCTTTGGTGGCTTCTTCATAATCTTTAATAATTTCCATATCTTCTTTCATTTTGGCATTGGCTTTTTCAATCTCCTGTAGATTGGTAATATGCTCTCGCTTTAAAAGGGCAATTTCATACCTAATCATTTTGGCCAGCAATCGCTCTAATTTATCATAAGGCATAACTTTATCACTATTATGATGCTTTACCTTATCTATTTGGATTTGTACGGTAGCCTTAATTTTACGCAGACGATTGGTACGGTAACGGCGCTTAATAATAACAACATAAAAGATAATAATAGAAAAGATTTTAGCAGCCTCGATAAGCACCCCCATAATATTGGTACCGTTACTCTCGGCATAAGTAAGCATAATAACGGCAATAGCATAAAAAAAGGCCGTAAAACGCACAAAATGTTTACCGGGTAAATACTGGCCTACCACAAAAGCCAGCGAAGTTACCAATACAAAAATGCTATAAAGCTTAAGTAAAGGTGTTTCGGCGTGGCTAAGGCTAATAACGGCAAAGACAAGGCCTACCACTAGCGAAATAATTAACACGGCAATACCGGCAATGTGATGTTTTTTATTATCCTTAGAAAAAACCCACCAAAAAGCCATACTTTGCGCAATACTAAAGGCCGCTACCAAAGTTAAAATAAATTGATTAAGCGCCCAAAACATACCGGTCCACCACACGCTACCTATGGTAAAAACCAATAAATACTTGCGCTTATCTTTAATCTGGTAAGACAGCCCGTCAAAGACCATTGTTAATAAGCCAAAGATTTGGCTTATAATAAACATACGCAGCGGCACAGTTAGCTCCATGCCTAAAAAGGTTTCCATAAAAATACTCCCGTTTTAAGAGTAGCTAATTTACGAAAAATTATCAATATGCTACATCAAAAAAATTAAGAACTAATAATTAAAAATTAAGAGCTACTATTTTTAATTATTAGTTCTTAATTATTAGCTACCGTTTCGTTAATTAAATCTTCCAGCTGCAAAGCCTCGTATAACTTTAAGCTCTCCTCAAAATGAGGGCGAATGATAGGGTGCTCGGGAGCAAAGAGGCTGCAACAATCGGTTTCGGCCTCTATCGAGGTAGTGTAGGTATTAATTTTTTTGGCTATAGCGATAATCTCATTTTTATCCATACCAATACAAGGCCGCAGCACAAGACCACCGGCCAGCGCATCGGTAAAGGTTAAGGCGGCAAGGGTTTGGCTGGCCACTTGCCCCAAACTTTCGCCGGTAATAAGGCCGGCTGCACCAAGTTGCCCGGCCAATTTTTGGCAAATTTGCATCATCGCTGCCCGGCTAAAAAGGGTGGTATAGCGGCTATCGCCTTTATTAATTGCCAGCTGGATAGGCGTAAAATTAATGGCATACAAAGGCAGCTTACCATTATTATAAACGGCCAGCTGTTCGGCTAACCGTTGCACCTTAGCTAAAGCCGCCGGACTGGTGTAAGGCGGGGTATGAAAGTGCACCGCCGTTAGGCTTAAGCCGCGCTTCATCATTAAATAGGCAGCTACCGGGCTATCTATCCCCCCCGAAAGCAACACGATACCCCGCCCGCTGCTGCCCACCGGCAAACCGGCGGCAGCCTGTACGGTATTTTTATCTACGCCATAAAGAAAAGCCAAATGACGCACCTCAACCACTATCGTATAACTAGGGGCTTTAACATCTACTTTTAAGCTAGGATACGCCGTTAAAATATCGCCGCCCAACTGCGCCGCCAGCTGATAACTGGTAAGGGCAAACCCTTTATCGGTGCGTCTGGCCTCTACTTTAAAGCCGGTGCCGCCGGGCAATTTAGCCGCTAAATTAAGCGCCGCTTGTCTAATGGACTCGTAATTTTTAGCGCAGCTTGTCGTTAAATGAAAGCCGGCCAAACCAAAGGTACTGCCTAACACCTGCTCTATCTTGGCGGTATCTTCATCACTTTCTAGGTAAAAACGGCCATCACGTATCTCTATACTGCATTCCAGTTGCTTTTTTAAGTTGGCTTTTAACTGCTGCTCAAACTGCCGTTTAGTGCCTTTTTTAAGGGCCAGCTCGCCAATGCGAAGTAAATAAAGCTGCTTCATGGCAGCAGTGTAGCATATTACGAGATAATAGGGAATAATTAATAACCGGTGTCTTCCAGTAATATATTAATTCTCAGACTACTTCAAAATTTGCAAAATAATTTCACCCTCAATATTTAATTAATTGTATTTTTATTACTAAATATTTAATTAACCGAAAGCATACTCTCCTTATAATACTTTCTCAAATAATATTTAAGTAAATAATATATTTCTTTACATAACAACAATATAGTTGACAAGCTATTATTAAGTGTGGTATAAAAGGTAAGCCATAGACTAATAAAAATTTTTTTCATGGTTCTGTATTTTTGATGGATTACTTCGGTAATTTTACTATGGTAATAAGTTTATACATCCTCTAAAAGATTGTAAACTTCTGAAGTAATCCATCTCTTATTTATTAAATATAAAGTAATTTTTTGCTTTTAAAAAAGGAGTGTTGTTCTTTTATTATGAGAAAAATAACGTTTATTTTTATACTTATCTTCGTCATTATGGCCGTATCTGCACAAAGCAGGCTAGCTGGAACCAATAACCAAAATACGCCCGTAGGGCCTGCGCAGTCAGAAATTATTATTGATGCCGGTAATTCAAGTAGAGATATTGCGGTGTGGATTAACGGCACAATTATTGCCCATATTAGCCCCGGTATGCAAGAACGAATAATTGTACCTAATGGCCAAAATAGAGTGGAAGTTGCCGACACAACATTTAACTCAAGAAATAATCAGTGGAGCATAGGCAACAGAAGGTCTGTTATGGTTAATTCTCAATCTAACAGGGTTACTATTGGATTAACCTTGCGTTACGGCGCTGTTATTAATGCCACTATAACCAACACTTCGGCCATCGGAGGCGGTATGCTGGCAACTCAACCGCCAGCAACTGTTCCGCCGCCGGTTACCAATGCGCCAACCTCAAACCAGCCTCCCATAGTCCACGCTGTTAATCAGGCTGCTAATGTGTTAGTAGCAAGAATACCCAATAATGTTACTATAGCTGTTTTAAGTGTGGGAGCTTTAAATAATAGAGAAATTGAGGAAGCTATGTTTGCTTACGACCGCATTACCTTTTTTTTGGTTAATGCCGGGCGTTTTAGAATTGTAGATAGAGGTAGCCTTGATAGCATTAGAAGTGAAATGCGCTTTCAACTTTCAGATGAAGTAAACGACAACACAGCCGTAAGAATAGGGGAAATGCTAGGCGCTCAAATTGTTATAGTTGGCCAAATTAGCGGTAGCGGTAGCTTACGAACTTTAACACTTAGAGCGCTAGATGTACAGTCGGCACAAATTATTGCTATGGCCTCAGAATTTTTTTAACTAATTTATAACACAAAAAATATACTTAAAAAGGAGAGAAAATAAGTATGAAAATTTTTAAAGTTTTAGCATTGTGTTTAGTAACGCTAATAGGTAGCCATGTCTTTGCTATGGATATGGCCGTTGGTGGAGGTATTTTATTTAACCAGTCAAGCACCAGCGGCAGTATAAGTGGCGATGGGATAGGGTTTCCCGGGGAAAGTGTTGATTGGCGAATGAGCCGTTCGGGCTTTGGGGCCTTTGGTTTTTTTGGTTTAGGCCAAAATTGGGAGTTTAACTTGGGCTTTTTATATAAAAACCCGGGCACCGTACGAGAAGAGTGGAGTGATGGCTATACAGATAGCTATGATGCCAGTGACTGGTTTGAGGCACCATTAGCCTTACAAATAGGCATTTACTACAAATACCCTATTGTGCTTAACGAACGTTTTGTTATTTTTCCCACTGCGGGCGTTGACTTTGAGTATACCATAGGTGGCAACGGTGAAAACGATTTTATAGACGAAACCGAATGGTGGCACGAACTATGGGTACGCGCTGGCGTGGGCCTTGATACCTTTATTACCGAAACGATGTTTATAAGAACCCACTTAATTTACGGTGTAGGCCCTGCTTTAGGTGGCAGTGATAGTTTAGGCGCAAGTTTTAGCCATGGTTTATTAGTTAAAATTGGTTTAGGGGTGATGTTTTAATAACATAACTTACAGGAGAGAGTGATGTTTATAAAAAAAATTTTAGTGCTGGCTTTAATCGCAGTAGTTATAACTGGTTGTGTTTCGACAGATTCGTCAGCTAGAACTTCCTCGGGAGACCCCATAAGCGATTTTGTTTCACAGTCGCGCAGAAATGCGCCTGAAGGAGCCATTATGGGCGTGGGCATTGCGCGTATTGGCACAGCCGGTCGCCAGCAAGCCATGACCATTTCGGAAACGCGAGGCCGAGCCGAAATTGCCCGCCAAGTTGAAGTTGTAGTTACCAACATGATAACCGACTTTGTGCAAAGCTCGGAGGCTAATCCGGCGGCAGCCCTTTCTTTTCAGGAAAGTGTTACCCGTACCCTTAGCCAACAAACCCAAAGGGGTGCACGCATATACGACCAGCGCACCTTTGGCGATGAAGTAGTTACCGTAGTTATTCTTTCGGTTGCTGACCTTAGGAGAGAGGTTGCCAGCGCTAGCCAATCGGCGGCGGCTTTAGCACCCCATATGGCTAATGCTCAATGGGCTTTAGAGCGTATGGACCAAGCTTTAGCCAACATTAATGCGCAACCGCCAGTTCTTAACTCTGGTAATTAAAAAAGTATTTTTTGTTAAAGCGCCTTTTTAATGAAAAGGCGCTTTTAAAATTTTTAACTAACAGGTGGCCTATATGAAGAAATTATTATTGCTATGTTTAATTATGGTTACTTTTAATATAAGCCCAAGGCCAAATAGTCATCGCACTTTACAACAGCAATATAATACCGGCCATTTTGTGTTAAATTTAACCAATAATAATTTTATTACCTTCATTGGTGCTTCTAGCCGTTTAATGAACCGCGCCGATGAAATAATTGCCGCCCAAAATGATGCCGCAAGGCGTGTTGCTCAATTTTATGAGATAAGTGGCCAAGTGGAACATTTTCATAGCCATGGTTCGGGATTGTTTGATTTTGATGATAATTTCTTTATAAATATTGATAATAACGAAGCCGATTACTCGCACTTTGTCAATTTACTCACTTTTAATGCTGAAACCAATGTTTTTCACTTTAACCGTGGCACAATTGTTTATTTTCAATATGACACCCAGCATGCCCCTATTAATTTTGCTTCAAGTGTTAATCGCAGTGGTCGCCCTTTTTGGGTAGAAAGAAGTAATTTTACCATTGAAGGCTATCGTATAGCCGTCGGTTTTGCCCGTAACCGCGAGTGGTTACGCGACACTATAACAAGGGCAAGCGAAGCAGCTATGGCTAAGTTACTTATGGAAGTTGCTACAGATATTGAAACTTCTGTTACAGAACTTAGTAACAATACTTTAAATTCTATAACCCTAAGAAGTTTTGGTACCTTACACGGCTTTAGAATTATTGAGCTTTGGATTGACCCGGCTAATGGGTCGGTTTATGTGTTAGCTATAGCTAAAATTAATTAAAAAATATTAAAAAACTATAAATATAAAATATTATTAAAGGAGTTTTTATGAAACGTTACTTAACTATAGGTTTTTTATTAGCCACTTTACCACTAATGGCACAGTCTTCCCAACCCAATTGGGTGAATAACCCTTACACGCGCGTAAGTAACCAAACTCACCTAGCGGCCGTGGGAGTGGGAAATTCGCGCACTGTTGCCGAACAAAATGCCTTAGCACGATTAGCAGCCACCTTTGGCCTAGACATACACGTTGATGACCAACTGATAGATACTTACCTTGAAGTTACCCAAAATGGCCGTACCAATTGGCTACAGCAAACCCAGTTGAGTAGCGATATTACCACCGCCGTGCGCATGAACAACCTTATTGGCACCGAAATACTGGAGTTTTGGCACGATGGGCGCGGCAATAACTACGCTCTAGCCGTAATGAACAAAATCAATGCCGAACGCACTTACTCTGAACTTATCAGAATAAACAACGAGGCCATTACTAACCTTACCAATATTCCTGCGTCCGAAAGAAATAGCCTAAGTACACTTTCACGTTTACAATTAGCTGCTGTTTTTGCCGATATGAACATAAGCTACGCCGCGGTACTTTCTGTGCTTGGCTCACCAGTACAAGAGTTACGTAGCGGTGATGACTTTAGACACGAAGCGGAGGAGATACGCAGACAAATTCCCATCAGAATAACTGTGCAAAATGATAGAGATGGCAATGTGTATAATGCATTTAACCGGACTCTTACCAATCTAGGCTTTAGAACAGGCGGCTTTAATACGCGTTATGTACTTAATGTAGAAATAAACTTAAGGTTAGAGGAAAGATTTTCAGAGCCCCTCAATATGCAGCTTACTTGGGCCACCAAAAACCTACGTGCCGAGTTAATAGACACTGCCACCGGCCAAGTTTTACTAGCTTACCACTTTAACAGTACCCGTGAAGCCCGTGCACGTGAATCGGATGCGGTAAGTGCAGTCTTTCGCCAAGCGGCAGAGGCTATCGATAAAGAGTATGCTGATATATTACTCGAGTACCTTACGCGTTTATTTTTAATGTAACAAAGGGTGACATAACAGCAACGAGATATTAACGGTTATAAATTTTATAATAGAAAAATGTTGCAATCATTTAGCACGCAAAAAAATATAGTAAAAACCGGCGACAAACCCGGTGCTTTATCAGCGTATGCGCTTGTTACCTCTAAATAGCACAACTTTAGGGGCCGAGATTAACGATAAATTGAACAGAAGCATTGCTTTAGAATTAGAAAGAAAATGAGGATAATTCCACTAATTAGCAACAATATTACCAATAAATAATCAAAATTACATTAAACTTACTGAAGATAAGCTCAGAATTTTATTGCTCCTAGTTAATGAAAAAAAAATTATGAGGAAATTTATTTAATATTAATAGGCAGCAAATTTTTATCGGTTAAAGTTTTAGGAAAAAACATCACAAATTCGGCGCCGTTACCGCCTCCGCGAGGTGGCGAGTATAACTTAATTTGCCCGTTATGGTTTTGCATAATCTTATAGGCCATCGCCAAACCTAAGCCACTGCCTTCGCCTTTGGTGGTAAAGTAGGGGGTAAAGATACTTTCCTGCAGCTCGCGGCCGATACCGCTGCCGCTATCCATTACACTAAGTACAACATAACTCTCTTCTTCGTTTATATTTAGCGTTAAAGTACCGCCGGCAGGCATAGCTTGGGCTGCATTAACAATTAAATTAATTAACAACTGCTTAACCGCATTTACATCCAACAATAATAAAGGTAAATTATTAGATACAATACAATTAACAGTTATATTTTCGGCCTTAAGTTTTTCGTCCATTAACTTTAGCGCCTCTGTTACAACCCTTTCCAACCGGCTTTGGCTTAACGTTAATTGCAAAGGTTTAGAGCCATCTAAATAATTAGTAGCAATATAGTTAAGTCGGTTTATTTCCTCATTAAAGATTTCTATGGTGTTGCCAAATTGCTCACGGCAGCAGCTTTCACCGGCAATTTTTTTATTGAATAGCTGCAAATGGATAGACAGCGCCCCCAACGGATTTTTAATTTCGTGGGCCACCAGCTGCGCCATCTTGCTAATGCTGGCCAAACTTTCCTGTCGCCGTAAATAGTTTTGCTGCTTTCTCTGTTCGGTTACATTATTAATTAAAACAACATTACCGTTTAAACGGCCGCTAATCGCCAATGGATAGCATTCAAGATTATAAAGCTGATTTAAATGACTAAAATCTTCACTGGTACCGGTGCCGTCATTAATCAGCATCATGCGGATAACTTCACTAAAAGGGTTAATCACCAGCTGCCAAACCGCCTTATTGGTACGTTTAGGCAGCTGCAAAAGCTGCCTAGCCAAAGTATTGGCAAAAATAAGCTCGTGTTTTTTACCTGTAGCCACGATAGCTTTAGGCTCGGCATTTAAAATGGCCTCCAGCAAGAGGTTATCTTGATTGACGGAATCCACTACTCCTCTTAAAGGCTCGGGAGTAAGCTTAGCAACTTTTTTAAAGATTTTTTGGCTGGTGCGCTGCATTTTTTAAAGGTGGCAAATTTTAGCTTTCTAAAAGCGATCCCGATACGATTCGAACGTACGACCCTCAGTTCCGCAAACTGATGCTCTATCCAGCTGAGCTACGGGATCAATTAAATTTTAACTTAAAACAGTTACACTGCTTTAAGTTTAGGCGGAGAGGGAGGGCACTGCATACTAGCATTTACTCTCAAAAACCACCCTATAGATACTTGTTAGCACCTGTGGCTATAATAAAGTATTTATAGAATTTTGTCAACAGGTGAACAGTTCACTTTTTTAAAAAAAATACCTAAGCGGCTATTTTCAAAAAAGTTTAGAGCGTATTAAATCACTTAATGTGCTAAATCCTAGTTCTTTTTGCCGTTCTTCTAATGCTTTGCGCTCATCTTGGCTTACCCTGACTTGTATAAAAAATCTAGGTTTTGGTGTTCGGCCTTTGGCTGGTTCTTTATTTTTCGAGCCTTCCGGTCTCCCAGCACCCTCACGCTTACCGCCGTGTTTACTTACTTTTTTTTCCATCTTATCACCATTATTAAAATTAACACACTAATTACTAAGTTGGCTACTAATAATATATCTAAAAACATAGTTGACTTTCTCCTTTTTATGGTTTATTATGGCAGTGGGAAGTTGCCCTCCCACCTTTGTACCTTAGCTACCGCTTACTTTTAAAGTAAACTATAATTAAGGTTAAAATATTTACCGCTACTAGTAATAGCGGTAAAACTTCTCTGAACTCTTCGTTCATCATTGCCCTACCCTCCTTATAAGATAAGTATAGCACTTTTGATTTATATTGTCAAGCACTTTTTTATCAAAAAGTGCGAAATTCTTAAGAAATTTTTAAGCCGCTATAAAGTAATAAAAAACCCTGCCATAAAAGCAGGGTTTAAATAGTTATTTTATTTACTATGCGCCGCTACAAAAGCCTGTAAATCTACTAAATAATTGTGTAATCTAACAGCGTCTTCCAAACTGAGCCATGCTCCTGCCTCACCATTAAATTCACACTCATGCCAAGTAATAGCGGGTGATATAGGCGGTGGTAATAATGGGCGGGTGCTGCTAATTATCGGGGTTGAACAGGCCATTAAGGTTGCTAACCACATTAGTAGTAGTGGTAGCAGCTTTGGCCTTGTTAGCTTCATTTTGTAACTCATTTGCGCGCTCCTGTTGTTGTTTGCTGGCCGTTTGTTTGGCCTGTAGTTGCTGCACATCTTTTTTGGCCTGCGTACCCTGCTGTAACTTTTTACCTAGTATAACCAGCGCAATGCCCACAATGGCCATTAGTGCAGCTTTAATCTTTTTTAGCATTTTCACCCTCTTTGCAGCTTTTAATAGCTACACCCACTTTAGATATATCCACCCCCACAAAAGCGGCAGCAACAAAGGTAGCAGCCATAATCACCTCGCTCATGGGTAAATCGATAATGCCCATCGCCTTTAGTATTAGCCCTAGTAGTACAGCCACTACAGCCATTACCTTGCAAGTTATATTAATGGTATTTGCTTTTAGCGCCATTTTTAACCTCCTACATTCATTAGGTAAAATCTATGCATATAGTTAATTAATAAATTAGCAGCCATGATAAAGCTGGCTACAGTTATAACAAGTTTTATAATATTGCTTGGTTTAAATTTATCTTTAAATCTATCTATGCGTATATGCAAATTAGATATAGCAGTTTCAATATTATTTATGCGGCTTTTAACATCGCCTTTGCTGGTGTCAGTAATCTGCAATTCTAATTTTTCAACTTTACCAATAATCCCATTACTTGTTTTTTGCGTATTATTAATAATATCTATGCCTAAAACTTGCTCTAGGTGCATAATTCTTAGTAATAAATCATCATACTTACATTTATCGCATAAGCTCATAGTTAATTAATTATCTTTCGTAGTAAATCAATACGATTAATACCAAGTAACTCTAAATTATAACTAGCCGGTTTTTGGTAGGGATTATACTCTTTGCCATTATTTAATAGTGTAAAGTGGCTAGCAAAATTTGTAGCATACCTAATGATGGCCGTATCATAGCCCGCCATATCCAATAATTGCTGAATATTATCATATTTAATTTCTATCCGACTTCGCCATCTGTATTTACTTTGCACAGCCTCTAAAATTCCATCATAACTATTAACAAAGGCTTTTAGCTGTTTATTCTCCGTTATATGGCCAAGCTCTACGCAACCTTTGTACATGGCGTTAATGGCAGCGTGGCTTAGGTTGGCAAAATCTTCACGGGTGGCTACCAAGCTTAGGAATAGGCAGCCATGCGTATAAATGCTAGGGTTATGTATTTTAAACCATTCGTCTGTTTGTTTTACCATTATGCAACTCCTTGCAAATTTTTCTAGCTACCATTATAATATTTTTTAATTTACTTGGCAAAATAAAAGTTTGCAAGCAACGGCATGATAATGGCTACTTACCAGTTACTTAGTTTTTGCTCTTAAACAAAAACCGCCCAAAGAGGGCGGCTAAACTTAAGCCAGCCTCTTTAGCTAAAAAGCCAATTCAGCGGCCTTTCTTTTGGGTAAGGCCTTAGGCTTTTTAAGCCGTTCATGGGCAAACAAAAAGCTATCGGTAAACTCGTGGTTCTTTAAGGCCTGCTCATAGCAAAGCATAGCCAGTTCGTGGTAAACATTAAGCTGTTTATTTGGCGGTAAGCTTACCATACCCATAAGTAACTCTATAAAAAACTCACTGTTAAACTGGTCATCACTGCTCACAGCACGGCTAATGCCTAAATAATCAAGTGGTATAGTAGTACCATTAACCTGCTTTCTTGCCCTGTTTAAGGCAAAGCTAACCAAAGCGTGCATATCTAGCTTTTTAGCCGCCTCATAGCCGTTTATGGCTTTTTTATCGGCTAGCTGTTTTTTGCACTCTATAAAGTAAAGCCGTGCTTGCTTGCCCTTTTCGCTGTTGGCCAGCATACACAGTTGCTTAGCACAATCGATGGTGAGGAGATATTCTTTTGAAGGGCGACCGCCTGTACTTTTTCTTAAATTTAAGAAAAAGTCAAAATTTTCAATAAACCCATAAGGTTTAAATACTTGATTTATCCAATCAGGAAATTTAGTTGCTACCTCCAGCCTCGTGTAGCTCTCTTGCGTCTACTTTATTGCCTGTAATTTTAATAATATTATTCATGTTTTTACTCCTTTTTTAGCTTTATTATCCTATTTGTCTATATTATGCCTTATTTTCAATATTATCAATATAGACAATAAGGTTTTTTTATGATAATATAGCCATATATGAGAGAAGAAAGTATTGAAAAACATTATTCACCCGAAGAGGTATCGCAGTTGCTTGGCGGTAAGCCATCAGGCAAAACAATTATTCGTATGATAGATAGTGGTAAAATAGAGGCTACGGATACTAATAGTAATACTAATGGCAAAAGACGTAGATATGTCATGTCTGCCGAAGCTGTGCGTAAAGCTTTTCCATACTTTAAGGGATAATATAGAGGTAAAAACAAATAAAATATGAAGAAATTAATATTAATTATTTATGTTATTGCATTAAATAGTTGTGGTATTTTGATGTATAGTACTCATTCGCCACAAGCTTTAGAAAGACAAGCCCAAATTGAACGCGAAAGGCAAGCCGAAATAGATAGGCAGGCAGAGCAAAGAATAATTGAAGCTGAAAGAAGACAGAGTGAACAACAACGGCAAGCTGAAGAGCGTAGGATTGATGAAGAGATAAGACGTACAGAGGCTTTGGTGATAATTGCTGAATGGCAGAGAATAGTACGTGAAGATATGCCTAACTTAATTAGACAAATACCTTTAAGTATTGCTGAACTAAATTTAATTAGCAATGAGATAGAAGTTATTTGGCAGGCGGCTAGTAATCAAACTGCAAGAGCAAGATTGAGCAGAGAAGATAAAGAGAATGCTAGGAGACAACTTAATACTTTAGAAACACGTATTGGAGTAGTTCAACAATTAGGTAACGTGCCTATAATAGAAATTGACATAGCCGAACGTTTAGAAAGATCACAAGGTTTTAGTGGAAATGTAGATATCGGCAATGGTAGACACTATTGGTTTAGTAATGAAGAATGGGAAGAAATAGAATGGCGTAAATTAAGTGAAGTAAGAAATATAGCTAGACATTTGAGAGATAGAATAAACCAAACAAGATGGTTGTATATTTAGAAAATAACTTCTAACTGTGTAGTAAATAGCTGCCTTAAAGACGAAGAAATTAAATTAGAGTTAGAAAAGCTTGCCGATAAGGGTAAATAGGCGTATAATGAAAGAGTTAATAAAAAGTGATACCTTTATAAAATGGTTTGATAAATTAAAAGATGTTAAAGGTAAAATTATTATAGATAAACATATAACCTATTTACAAGATGGTTATGCTAAAGATAATAAAGCCATAGTAAACGGCAATGGTATTTACGAACTACGTATCTTTTATAACGGTTATAGAGTATACTATAAAGAGGTTAATAACCAAATACTACTACTTTTATGTGGTGGTAACAAGGATAGCCAAACACGTGATATAGAAAAAGCCAAAGATTTGCTTAAAGGTTACGAGGGGTACTAAAATGGAAAAAGAAAACTTTACTAAATGGGATATGGCCGATAATTTTAAGACTAAAGAAGATGTAATAAACTACATAAAGGTAGCTATAGAAGACAATGATTTATATTTTTTGTTTAAAATATTTGAAGCTATAAGCCGCAGTAAATTTGCTAGTGATTTTAACTTAAATAATAATAAACCTAGCTTAGAGCCTTTACTTAATACATTAGGTTTTAGTTTAAAATTAGAAAAAATTAACGACTTACAAATGGCATAAGCCCATCACCAAAGAGGCTGTTTATAGTACGGAAGCCTTTGAAGCCATAAAAGATGTAGCGGGCAAAGGCCGCCCAGCCAAAGTAAATATAAAAGAAGAGTAACTATGAAAAGGATAAAACGTACTAGTAATTTTGTAATGTGGCTTAAAAAGTTAAAAGACTTAAACGGGCAAGCTATTATTGAAAAACGCATAAAACGTTTAGAATTAGGCGATTTTGGCGATAGTAAAGCTATAACTAATGGTAACGGCATACAAGAATTGCGTATACATTATGGTGGTTATAGAGTATACTATATAGAAAGAGAAGAAGAGATTATTATTCTCTTAGTGGGTGGTGATAAAGATAGCCAAACAAGAGATATAGAGCAAGCTAAAAGGTTAGCTAAAAACTATTAAGGAGTAACTAAATGAAAGAAATAACACCTGAATACGAACAAGAGCTTAATGAAGTAGGTTTAACCAAAGAAGATTTAGAGCTAAAAGATTGGGATATAGCTGAAATATTAGATACCAAAGAGCAAGCTTTAGCTCATATAGATGTAGCATTAGAAGATAACGATATAGCTTTTTTATATGATGTGTTAGAAGCTTTGCCCCGCAGTAAAGCAGCTAAATATTTTGGGTTAGATAATAACACACAATTAACTATTCCCTTTATATTACAGCTATTTAATAACTTGGGGCTTGGGTTAGCACCTAAAAGTAAAAGCTTACAAATGGCATAAAGGCCCTTACCTGCTAGGTAATTTTTACTTATAATACATTTATGTCTTGACAATGTAGTTTTTGTGGGTTAAAATATTTTTATTAATTATCTAGGAGAGTGATTTATGAGTTTTAATAAAGGGTTTACTTGGGGATTAGGCCGTAATGCAGCTAACGACTTATGGTATGGAGCCGAGCGTAGACAAGCTAAGCTTGAAAAAGCTAAAACTAATGACCAAAAAATAAGGGAACGCCAGCTTGTATTTGATAATGCGGTGGCCGATTTGCAGGAAAACTATGCTACCGAGTATGCGGTGCATAAATTAGTAGTAAAGCAAGTAATGCACTTATTTTTAAGGCAAGAAAAGATAGATAACGAGTACACTAGCCAAAAGGCTGCTCAAGAAGCTGCTAAGTATATAAAACGTGAGCTAAAACCGCAAATTTTTTCTAGCATATTGTTAAACTTTACTGCAACAGAGCTTAAGGCAAAACCATCTTTTATTCCACCAATTATTAGATTTATATTTATAAGTTTTTTAGGCTTAATGGCTGCTGACTTATCTTTTATCCAATGGCCTCCGCTAGCTGCTATTATAGTAGTATATGCCTTACTTTCCTCTATCCGTAAATTTTACTCTAAAAGGGTTACCCGTGTAATGTGGCTTAAAATGATAGGATTGTCTAAAGAAGATATAATATTATTTGATAAACTGCCGCGTAGCGAAAAGAAAAGCATTGAGGTTGATAAAGCCGGCAGGCCAATATTTAATAGATAATAACTAAAATTTAAACTATTAACTCACGTACTTTACTTATATATTCTGGGCTTTGCAGCAGCATGGCATTAATAGCCTCTTCTCTTAGCTTAATCAGCTCTTCTTCTACCCGTTGTTTTTCTTGCGCTTCTTCATCGGTTACCCAGCAATTTTCTTGGTTATCCCACTTAGCAAAGGGGATACCTTTGGGGCTAAGCAAAGTTTCATCACTGCTTGGCGCATCGCCTAGTTCTAAAATTTTACGGTATTTTAAAGTATACTTATGGTATACTTCTTTGCCGCGCAGCGACCGCCATATTACCTTAATATCTTTTTTTTGCTGAGGCATAACTACCTTATCGACCTACTTTTTGAAAAAGTGAACAAAGGTGGTGAACAAGGTAGCTATTTGATTTGTAAATCTTTTAATTAAAAAAACTTACAAATTGTGTTAGGCGGAGAGGGAGGGATTCGAACCCTCGGCACCCTTGTGAGGTGCAACTCCTTAGCAGGGAGACCGATTCGGCCACTCTCGCACCTCTCCGTTATTATAAACCGAGCGGAGAAGGTGGGATTCGAACCCACGGAAGCTCTCACCTCGACGGTTTTCAAGACCGCTTCCTTAAACCACTCGGACACTTCTCCAGCAGAAGTTATGGTAGTTTACACAACTTTACCGCTTATGTCAAGAGCTTTTTAATTAAGAACAGTAAAAATGTCTTTTTAATTTTTAATTACCCACCGCCCTTGACTTTGCCTTAAGCAAACTGCTAAAATATTATTATGGTTACAAACAATCCTATTTATTCATCTAAAGCTACTATATTTTTAATAATTTTATATTTAGCCGTCTATTTGGCTAATAGCTTAGCTTTAAATATAACTTCTTTATTTAATTTTAACATCTTTGCTATTTTTAACGGCCAGTGGTGGCGGCTTTTTACTTATCCTTTTTTTGACCCACTCTTTGTTTTTTCGCTCTTAGGCTTACTTTTCTTTGGCTCTATCCTCGAACGTTTACTTGGCCCTGCACAGCTGCTTTTAATCTTCTTTAGCATAGCAGCCATTAACGGCTTAGCAGCTATAGCTTTATACGCTATAGGCTTTATAGCCCCTATCTTTGCTTTAAGCCTTTTTCACGCTTATTATATTATGCTGGCTGCCGTTATCTTTGCTCCGCAATTTACTATAAGTTTAATGGGGATAACTCAAGTTAACATTCGTTTAATTGTTATCTTTTTTTGCATTTACCTTATTATTACAATGCGTTTATTTTTAGCCCCGCTGCTTTTAGCGTATTTAGCTTTATCGTCGCTTATTATTATGCTGCTCTTAGGTTTACTTTACCGCTTTAATCCCTTTAAACGGCTCATCAGCCGCAATTAAGAAGTAAAAATTAAAAAAGCCTCCGTAAGGAGGCTTTTAAAAGTTAATAACTTGTAACTAAAATTAGTTAAGCAAGCTAAGAACACCTTGAGTACGCGTGTTAGCTTGTGCCAGCATAGCAATACCGCTCTGCATAAGAATGTTGTCGCGGGTAAGCTCAACGGCACCGGCTGCCATGTCTTGGTCTCTAATTTGGCTTTCGCTAAATTGTAGGTTTTGGGCGGCATTCATTTGGGCATTTACAAGCATTTCCATACGGTTTTGGAAAGCGCCTAAATCGGCGCGTTGCCTGTTAATTAAATCCAAAGCGCCGTCAAGGGTCCCAATGGCTTGGTTAGCGGCATCGGTGCTATCGTATACTAAACCTTCAATTTGTAAAGCGGCTGCACTCATATCGCGCACATCAACGCTAATGCGTTGGTCCATGTTAGCGCCAATGTGGCCTACTAAAGAAGCTCCACCATTAGCGCCATCGATGCTACCGTCAAGGATTTGCATGCCGTTAAATTGTGATTGCTCGGCAATGCGGTTTACTTCCTGAATTAACTGGCTAATTTCGGCCTGAATGTTTACACGGTCGCTGTCGCTGTAAATACCGTTAGCGGCTTGCACAGC
>WRBN01000011.1 GCA_009784515.1 Spirochaetaceae bacterium
AGTTATCGGCTCTTTGGTAGAAAAGTAGGTAATTTTTGCTTTTTCTGACATTTACCTCATTATCGGCTACTTTAAGGGCTCTCTTTATTAAAAAAATAGCCGCCAAATAACTAAAAAGATAAGGGCAAGCCAAATAATTATAATAGGTACAGCGTAATACCACTTGCTGGGTATATCGCCACGACCATTAAGGGCTTGCTCTTTGCATTCATCAATAATAGCCTTTGGCGTTAATTTATAAGTTAAAAAAATAAAAAAGGCTAACACAGCTAAATCGTCTAAAAAACCGATGATGGGGATAAAATCGGGGATTAAATCGATGGGGCTGGCAAAATAAATAAGGGCTAAAATAGCCGGTATACGAGCATAAAAAGGGATTTTAGGGTGTCTTATAATGTAATATAAAATGGTTATTTGCTGTTTAAGTACTTTAGTTTTAGCTTTTACCCAAGCTTTAAATTTGCTCATTAGTGTATCTTTTTTAATCTTTAATAATTAAGAAATAAAAATAATTCCCCTCATTTTTTAATTTTTCCCTTTTAATTATTAATTATTCTCCCTTTTAAACTTCGGCTGATGGTTTGCTTATCGGCATACTCAAGGTCGCTGCCTACCGCTAAGCCGCTGGCGAGGCGGCTAATCGTTATATTATAATTATTTAAAATATTTTGTAGGTAAAGAGCAGTGGCATCGCCCTCTAGGGTGGGGCTGGTGGCAATAATAACTTCATTAACGGGGTTTTCTTCCAGCCGTTTAATAAGGGCTGGAATGGTTAGCTCGTTGGGGCCAATACCATCTAGCGGCGCTAATAGGCCGCCCAAAATATGGTAGAGGCCGTGATAAGCCCCGCTGGCCTCGATAGCAGTGGCTTCTTGGGCAGTGGCTACTATGCAAATGGTTTGCTCGCGGCCGGCATCGTTACAGATGGGGCATTGGCCTTCGCTATAAAAGCCGCAATTAGGGCAAGCTTGTATTAATTGTTTTAGTTGTAATAACTGCTTGCTAAAGTTTTCTACAAAGTTGTCTTCGGCTTGCAAAATAAAATAAGCCATTTTGCGGGCACTTTTAAAACCAACACCGGGTAGTCGGCTAAAGCTTTTAACCAACTCTTCAAAGCTCTTCATAGTAATAGTTTAACATAAAGTAAATTTATTGGCAATATAAGGCTGCAAAGCGTTTTTTATTAAGGAATAAGTAACAAGGAGCAAGTAAAAATTAATAATTAAAAACTTTTATCTTTCAATTCTTAATTTTTACTTTTTAATTATTCATTATTACTTATCTAGGTGTTGTCCAATCAATCACCAACCCGGCCGGCATATTATTAATATGTGTTTCGTTTACTAAGCCGCTGTTGTGGGCATAAAGTTTAGTTAAGGCGGTGTTACCCAGTAAAATTAATCTGGGAAAGTTAGTATTACGTACATCTAGGGTAGCTAGTATGGGGTTATGGCTTACCATAAAATGAGCTAAATTGGTAAGATTACCGGCATTTAAAGTGGTTAATATGGGGTTGTTATTTACATTAAGGCTAAATAAAGTAGTTAGGTGGCTTACATCTAAGGTAGTGAGTAAGGGGCTACTGTTTATAGTAAGGTAAGCTAAATTAGGAGTATTGTTAATATCTAACCCGGTAAATGGGTTATTTTGTACTGAAAATATATTTAACTGGATAAGATTATTTACAGTTAAATGAGTAAGCTGAGAATTGTTGTGTATCTCGAGAGTAAATAAATTGGGAAGGTTACTTACATTTAAGCCGGTAAGCTGAGTTCTACTTAAAACAATTTCTGTTAAATTAGTTAGGTTACTTAAATTTAGGGTTGTTATATCTATACCCCCTAGAAGAAGCCCGGTTAAACCGGTTAAATGCTCAATACCGCTCATATTGTGGGGTACTATCCCCGTTATCCGTGTTTCTACCCAATTATTATTTTCATCTAATGTATGAAACATCGTATAATCGGGGTCAAGAGCATCGGCATCACCTTTCCATATTTCTAATACTTCATTAATTGCCGCTAAAGCTTCAAGCAAACTTTGCCCGCTTAAATTAGCACTCTCACCTAACCTTAAAGCTATTAGAGCGCGCAAATTTGCATCGGGGAAGGTATTTTCCAAAGTAGCCGGCGCTGCTGGGTTAGATGGGTTATGTTCATCGCTAACAGGTACATTTAGGTTACAGGCCGCTAAGACTAAAGTTAATAATATAACAAACTTACTCAAAAATTTCATCTCAATTCCCTTTTTGTTTTCATTATAAGGGTACACTTAAATTTTGTCAATGCTTTATAAGGAAAGTATTGATAAAGATTGGTTGCGCTTGCAGCAAAGTAGATTACGTTTATTGCTAAAAAACTTTTGACATAGCCGGCAAACTATGCTACAATTAGTGGCAAATAAAATTTTTGGAGTAGTTATGTCCACACCATATAAAGATGATGCCGAAGCTAAAATGAAAAAAAGCCTTAGCAGCTTAAAAGAAGAATACAATTTAATACGGGGCGGTAAAGCCAGCGCCGCTATTTTTGATAAAATACAGGTAGAGCACTATGGGGCAACTACTCCTTTAAATCAAGTGGCCAGCATTAGTGTGCCGGAGGCGCGGGTTATTGTGATTCAGCCGTGGGATAAAACGGCTCTGCAAGCCATCGAAAAAGCTATTTTAAGCAGCGATTTATCATTAAACCCTAATAACGATGGTAAAGTTATCCGTATTAATGTGCCGCCGCTCACCGAAGAACGCCGTAAAGATTTAGTTAAACAGGCTAAAACTTTAACCGAAAAACACCGTGTAAGTGTACGCAACATTCGGCGTGATATTTTAGAGGCCGCTAAAAAAGATAACTTACCGGAAGATGCCGAAAAAAAATTAAAAGAAGAAATTCAAAAATTAACTGATAACTATACCAAATTAATCGATGAAGCTTTATCTTTAAAAGAGAAAGAGATTTTGGAGATTTAATTGCTAAAACATTTAGGTATCATTATGGACGGTAATGGCCGCTGGGCTACCCAGCAAGGTAAAAAACGTACCGAAGGCCATTTAGAAGGGGTAAAAACCACCAAACGTATCGTTAAAAAAGCTAGCGAATTAGGTATAAATTATCTATCGTTGTATACTTTTTCGAGCGAAAATTGGAAAAGGGCCGAAGAAGAGGTGGGTTACTTGATGGGGCTTATCACGCAGCATTTACGGCGCGAGTACGATTTTTACCGTGAAAACAATATTAAAGTGGTGCATAGCGGCGACTTAGAGGCTTTGCCGCCTAAAGTGCAGGAAGAAATTGCCGGTGTGCAAGAAGATACCCAAAAATTTGACGGCCTTACCGTTAATTTATTAATTAACTATGGCGGACGCGCTGAGGTGGTGCGGGCGGCGAGCCGCTTGATTAAAGCGGGGAAGACCGTTACCGAGCAAAATATGAGTGAGGCAATGGACCAAACTTTGCCCGATGTCGATTTAGTTATCCGCACCGCCGGTGAGCAAAGGCTTTCTAACTTTATGTTATGGCAAGCTAGTTATGCCGAATATGCCTTTAGCCAAAAGTTGTGGCCTAACTTTACCGAAGACGATTTAGTAACTATCTTAAAGGAGTATGCCGGCCGTAAGCGTAAATTTGGCGGCTATAATGAAGATGAATAATGAAATTAGTGATAAAAAAGTAAGTAAAAATCTTATCCATAGGTTAGTTGATGCCTTAATTTGGGTACCTATATTACTTTTGTCTATCTTTGTTTTTACTTTTTACAATCATTTAATTTTAAATTTAATGGCGGTAGTTTTTTCGGTAATTTGCGGTTACGAAATTGGCGCTATGTTTAAGGCTAAAGATAAACGTATCGATTTTATGCTTTACCCTTTTTTGGGCGGGCTTTTTCCCTTATTAACTTTAGTTTCCCTTTATCACCCGGTGCTCGAGGTTTATTTTTTTCCTACTCTTACCTTAGCTTTTATGATGATTTTGGTGCGGCAAACCTTTGTGGTAGACGAGCGCGAGCTAAATAGCGCCATTAGCCGTACCACCGGTATGGTTTTTGCTTTGTTTTATCCGGGTTTACTTATGTCGTTTATTATTCGTTTTGCCAATTTAGCGGAAGGTGAAGCCGGGAATTTAATTTATGCCTTTTTTCTTTCTATCGTTTTTATTAACGATAGTATGGCCTACTTTTTTGGCCGGGCATTAGGCAAACGTACTAATTCGCAAGGTTTTATTTTGGTAAGCCCTAAAAAAAGTTTAGTTGGGTTTGCTTTTGGTATTTTGGGAGCTATCCTTGTAGCGTTATTCTTTTATTATGTGCCGAGTGTTGATATTTTTAACGGCCGTACCGTCTTTTATGCCATAATTATGGGTTTAATTTGCGGCAGCGCCACTATTTTTGGCGATTTATTTGAGTCTACCCTTAAACGCAGCGCCGGCTTTAAAGATTCGGGTAAATTTTTTAAAGGGCGCGGCGGCGTTTTAGATGCCTTTGATAGTTTACTGTTTACCGCACCTATCTTTTATTATTTTTTAAACTTTGCATAATTATTATAGTTACCCTTTGCTGGCGAAGGGGTGGCGCGTAGCGACGGGGTAGTGGAGAACTACAATTAACTATGAAAAAATTGATAATACTCGGGGCTACCGGCTCTGTTGGCAGGCAGGCGATAGAGGTAGTTAAAAATTACCCCGATTTACTTAAAGTGGTCGGCCTAGCGGCTTACAGTAATAAAGAAGAATTAATAAAATTAACTAAATTTATAAATGTAGATAAACTGGCTTTAGCTGCCGAAAATCCCGCAGCTATTACTAATCTTATTAAAGAAAGTGATGCCGATGTGGTGCTAAATGCCATTAGCGGCAGCGCCGGTTTATTGGCCAGCTTTACAACTTTAGAAGAAGGCCGCACTTTGGCTTTGGCCAATAAAGAAAGTATGGTTATGGCCGGTCCGTTACTTAAAGAGCTGGCCGCTAAAAATAATTGCCTTATTTTGCCGGTAGATAGTGAGCATTCGGCGCTGTTTTTTTTGCTGCAAAACCGTAAAGCGGAAGAAATTGACGAGCTTATCTTAACGGCCAGCGGCGGCCCCTTTCGCGATTATAGTTTTAATCAGTTGCGGCAAGTTACTGCCCAGCAAGCCGCTAACCACCCCACATGGCAGATGGGGGCTAAAATTTCCATCGATTCGGCCAGTCTTGCTAATAAGGGCCTCGAAGTGATTGAGGCATGGCAGCTTTTTAATATAGATATAAAAAAAATTAAAGTGGTAATGCACCGCCAAAGTGTGGTGCACAGCTTTATCCGCACCACCGATGGAGCGCTGTACGGCCAAATGGGTAAGCCTACTATGCTGCTGCCTATCCAAAATGCTTTGCTTTACCCGGCCTTAAAACCGGTGCCGGCCGCTAGGTTTGATTTATTTAATCAAAATTTAACTTTTGAAGCCATTGACAATGAACGCTTTCCTCTTTTAAACTTAGCTTATCGGGCTTGCGAGTTAGGGGCAGCTTATCCGCTTGTTTATAATATAGCCAACGAAATAGCGGTGGCCGATTTTTGTGCCGGCCGCATTAAATTTACCGCTTTGGCCGATTATGTGGAGCAAGCCTTTAACCACAGCTTTAACTACGAGGCCAGCAAAGAAGGTATTTTTAAATTGAGTGATGATATTAAAAATTTTTTTAAAGGGTAAATAATGATAACAGTTTTATTAGGTATAGCCGGCTTAAGTATATTAGTAGTAGTGCACGAGTTAGGGCACCTTTTTGGGGCTCGCTTAGCAGGTATTAAGGTAGAGGTATTTTCACTGGGCTGGGGGCCTAAGCTTATTACTAAAAAAATTAAAGATACCGAGTGGGCTCTTTCGGCTTTTCCGTTAGGCGGTTACTGTAAAATGGCCGGCGAAAACCGGCAAGGCGATGAAACCGTACCCGGTGATATGCATTACGGTAAAGCTTGGCGCAGATTGCTGGCGGTAGCCGGTGGCCCGCTTTTTAGTTTGCTTTTTGCTTTTATTTTAGCTTTTTTGCTAGGGCTTACCGTAACAACTACCAGTAATTTAGATAATCGTATTGTTGCTCTTACTGCTAACACCAATTTTGTAAGTGGCGATTATATTACAAGCATTAACGGCCGTACCATTACCACCGCTAGTGAATGGGCCGAGATAATGTCGCTTTCGGCTCGCCGCACTTTACAGGTTACCGTACTACGTGATGGTCAGCCGGTAAGTTTTAGCGAAACTATCGCAATGGCCAGCAATTCGTCGGCGATTATCCCGATAACGGTATGGGCGCCGGCGCGTATTGCCGCCTTTACCGTAAGTTCGCCGGCCCACGAGGCCGGTTTAGAGATTGGCGATTTAGTTACATCTATTAATAATGTACCGATAGTTAATAGCGCTGCTTTAAGCGAAGTAGTTGCAGCCTCCGCCGGTTTACCGCTGGAGGTAAGTTACGAGCGTGGCGGACAAAGTTATGTTACCACTATTACACCCATTTTTAACGAACAGAGTAGCCGTTATTTATTAGGGGTAGAGTTAGCCGGCTCCAGCCGTCCGTTAGCGTTTAACGAACGGCTCACTTATGGTATAGCTAGTTTTATTTATACCTTTAGGCTTTATGTAACCAGCCTACGTAACCTCTTTTTTGGGGTTGATTTAACAGAGACTATCAGCGGCCCTCTGCAAACCACTTATATTATTGGCCAAATTGCGCAGCAAAGTTTAAGCGGGGATATACGGGGTATCTTAATGGTGCTTTCGCTTATCAGCTTAGCTTTAGGAGTGATGAATTTATTGCCGATTCCTATATTAGATGGCGGCTTAATTATACTTTATGGTTTTGAATGGCTGGCCGGTAAAAGTGCGCCGCCTGTGGTTATGCGCGTTTACCACACGGTAGGGGTAATGGCGCTTGGCTTTATAATTTTTTTAGCTTTGAGCAGCGATGTGCTTAATTTATTTATAAGACGTTAATGGCTTACCATAAAGCTTTTAGCCACATAAAAAATAAATAATAATAGCAAATTGCCGTTAAATAACTATTGACAAGCTTAATTTAGTTAGCTATACTAATAGTAACTTTATTAATTAACTATCCTCTTAACACTATAAATCAAATTTATTTTAAATCAGGTATAAAAATAATTCATATTAATTAAATTGGACGGAATTTAAAGATGGCCACTACCCGTAAAAAAGCTGCACCTAAAGAGGTGCTAGATTTTACTGACGACAACGATTTAGCCGAAGCTACTAATGAAGAAGCTACTGCCGGTGATACCGGCGAAAATGTAACCACTGCCGAGCCTAACAAACAGCGCGAAAGTGTTAAACGGCGTTATGTTAAGGTACAAAATAAACTGCACCCTAAAAAAGAGCGCGAAGCCGAAGTATCTTTCGACCCTAATGCCCCGCAAATTTGTATTAACGATTTGTCAGTGTTGACGGTGCCCGAACTAAGGCGCAAAGCCGAAGAGTTAGGGGTTACCCACAACGATTTAATTATTTTAAAAAAGCAAGAACTTATCTTTCAAATTTTAAAAACGCATAACGATGCGGGCGGGGTTATTTTTGCTTATGGCAGCCTCGAGATATTAAGCGAGAACTACGGCTTTTTGCGCAGCCCGCAAAATAGTTATCTGCCCGGTCAAGATGATATTTATATTAGCCCCAGCCAAATTAGGTTGTTTAATTTAAAGACGGGTGATACCGTTTACGGCCAAATACGCAGCCCTAAAGAGGGTGAACGTTACTTTGCTTTAGTGCGGGTAGAAAGCGTCAACTTTGATGAACCTGTAGTGGCGCAAAATCGTATCCCTTTTGAGAACTTAACGCCGCTTTTCCCCGATGAACGGCTTAACCTTGAGGTAAGCTCGGTGAGTGACAATTCGACGCGTTTAATCAATTTATTTTGTCCTATCGGTAAAGGGCAGCGCGGCTTGATTGTTGCCCCACCGCGTACCGGTAAGACGGTGTTAATGCAGCGTATTGCCAATGCGATTACGGCTAACCACCCGGAGTGCGTGTTGATTATGCTGCTTATTGATGAGCGTCCCGAAGAGGTTACCGATATGAAGCGCAACATTAAAGGCGAGGTGATTAGCAGCACCTTTGATGAGCCGGCCAGCCGCCACGTACAAGTAAGTGAGATGGTGCTGGAAAAAGCCAAACGGCTGGTAGAGCACGGCCGCGATGTGGTTATTTTGTTAGATAGTATTACACGTTTAGCGCGTGCTTATAACCAAACTATGCCGGCCAGCGGCAAGGTGCTTAGCGGTGGGGTGGATAGTAACGCGCTGCACAAACCCAAACGTTTTTTTGGTGCAGCCCGCAACATTGAGGGCGGCGGTAGTTTAACTATTGTGGGTACGGTGTTAGTAGAAACCGGCAGTAAGATGGACGATGTAATTTTTGAAGAATTTAAAGGCACCGGCAATATGGAGATAATTTTAGATAGAAAATTATCTGATAAAAGAATTTTTCCGGCGGCTAACCTTAAAAAGAGCGGTACGCGTAAAGAAGAGCTTTTACTTACCAGCACCGAACTGGATAAAATGTGGATACTGCGTAAGGCCCTCAATGCGATGGACGATATGGCGATGACAGAGTTTATTATAGATAAAATGCGTAAAGCCAAGACCAATGAGGCCTTTTTAAGTAATATGAATACTGGCACGGCGGGGGATTAATGATTTATAATTCTAGATGGTACTTGCGTGGGGAGTTATAAATTACATGGGTAAAAATTTTGTTTATATTATTCAAGCTAAAAAAGAAAAGAGCTTTTGTAAAATAGGCATTACTGATGACCTTGAGCGGAGGCTTAAAGAATATAACAGCAAAACGGGAACGTCGAGTAATAATTTTGCTAGTTACTTGTTTACCTGTGAGGTTACCGATGCAGCGGCGGTAGAAAAAGACATAAAAGAGGAGTTTTATAGGCTTAGAGAAACCTTGAACCGAGAAATATATTTTTATAACCCCAATTTATTTAAAGAATATGTTGAATTTATTAAAAATCATGTGTTATTTGTTAAAGAAATTTTTATAGAAAAAAAGCAAGCTTTAGAAGTAACTAAAATAGTCAAAAAACACAAACCATCACTTGAGGAGAGGGGAATAACCAAAACAGATGTTATGCTTCAAGCTCAACGGGTAAAAAATGATGAGTTTTATACTCGTTATGAAGATGTGGAAAAAGAGTTACTGATGTACCCACCCGAAATTTGGTGGGACAAAACAGTGTTTTGTAATTGCGACGACGCTGTGGGCGAGGTAGAGGCTAATGTTTCGCCCTTTGCTTTATTTTTTTTAAAAAATTTTAATAAACTCAAACTTAAAAAACTAATATGCACGCATTATAGCGGAGTGGTTGATTTGTTTCATGAAGGAACAAAAGGGTACATTTTTACCCGTGATGGGTTTATGGAAATTAAGCATTACCTTGACGGTAAAAAAGAGTTTCCTAAACATTATGATGGTTCTTTTGATCACCCAATTTCAAAGAAAATTCTTCAAGAAGAAGCGGATATTGTTTGTACCAACCCGCCATTTTCTAAAAGTAAGGATTTTTGGCCTTTATTAATAGGGAGTGATAAAAGGTTTATTGTTATATCTAATTTTACAATAGTTAGGTATACCTTTTTTATTCCTTACCTGCAAAATAAAAAGGTATGGGGTGGCTATCATAGTGTTGATAATTATTTAAACCCTAAAAAAGAATTAGTAACCGCCGCCGGCCATTGGTTTACTAATGTGCCTATAGAAAATAGGCCGAAACATGAACTTCTTAAATTTTGTAATTTAGAAGAAATACCAGAAGAACACAAATACTTTGATGATAAAGGTGTTTTAATTGTAAAAAAATCGTATATTCCTGTTAATTACAGCAAACCATTTGGAGTTTCGGCACGGGTTATTTTAAATGGAATTTTAGAGAAAGGGTATGAAATTTTTCAAGCTAAAGAATATAGGCCATATCTTAATGGGAATGAAAAGTACCCCAATGTGCTCGTACACAAAGTTAAGGGTTAAAAGTTGAGCGAATATATTTACATAGTACAAGCCGAACGTGAGCGAGATAAGTGCAAAATTGGTATTACAGGTAACCTAGAGGAGAGGCTTAGAACTTACAATAACATAACAGGTAAAAGTAAGGCCAATGGTTATAGCTATTTGTTTAGCTGCGAAGTGCATGATATGGCCAAAGTAGAGGCCGATATTAAAGCCGAATTTAGCCGTTTAAGAGAGCATAAGAACCGTGAAATTTATTTTTATAACCCAGATTTATTTGAAGACTATGTAGCTTTTATCAAAAAGCACTCACTTTTTGTAAAAGAGATTTTTATTAAGCCGTCCGAAATTAGAGAGGAGGTTAAGGTTGTTAAAAAAATCACCCCAAGTCCTGAGGAGCGTGGGCTTAATACCAAAGATATAATGCAAAAAGCTCAACGCACTAAAAATGACGAATTTTATACCCGTTATGAAGATATTGAGACCGAAATTGCTATGTACCCGCTGGAAACTTGGCAAGATAAAGTAGTGTACTGTAACTGTGATGATGCGGTGGGGGATAGCGAAAAGACAACTTCGCCCTTTGCCCTATACTTTTTGCGTAATTTTAAAAAGTTGGAATTAAAAAAATTAATTTGTACGCATTATAGCGGTAGGGTAGATTTATTTAACGCCGGAACTAAAGCTTATATCTTTACTAAAGAAGGTTTTACTGAAAATTTATTTGAAGGTAAAAGAGAAATGCCTAAAGGGTACGATGGTAGCTTTGACCACCCTATTTCCTTACAAATACTTAACGATGAAGCCGATATTGTTTGTACCAACCCGCCATTTTCTATATCGAGAGATTACTGGCGGTTACTTATGGAAAGTAGTAAACAGTTTTTAATTATCTCTAATATTGCCATTGTTTTAACTGCTTCTTATATTCCTTATTTTAAAAATAAAAAAGCATGGGCAGGTTATAATGAAGTTGATTGGTATTTAAACCCTAAACGCGAACTTACCCGAGCGGCAGGTTATTGGTATACTAACTTATCTGTAACAGATAGGCCAAAATATAAACAATTTAAATTTATATTGTTAAAAGATATACCAGATAAATATAAATATTTTGATGATGAAGGTGTATTGGTGGTAAAAAATTGTTATATTCCTAGTAATTATAGCGGAGTTTTTGCAGTGTCGGCTCGTCCTATACTTAATGGACTACTAGAAAAAGGATACGAAATTGTAAGAGATAGAGAATATTATCCTTATGTAAATGGTGAGAAACAGTTTGCAGTGGTATTAGTGCAAAAAATTGGGAGTGAAAAATAAACTATGAAAACATTTATGTATGCCTTTGTAAAAGAAACCGATAAAGCGGTGCCGTTTTACCAAGAAGCCTTTGGCGCTACCGTACACTATAACCATTATGGTGATGAAGACCTTTTACCCGATGGCACTTATATGCACGTAGAGCTTAAATTTGACAGCTGTATGCTTGGTCTTTCAGAACAAAGTGAGAATAATCCCGATTCTATTGCCGGTGAGCAAAATAGCGGGAACATTATGCAATTTATTTTAATGTTTGAGGCTAATGAAGAAGATAAACTAAGAAAGGCTTATGAGGTACTTTCGGAGGGGGCGAAAATTTATACACCCTTACAGGAGTATCCTTATGCCTATCTTATTTGCGATTTAACCGATAAGTTTGGTATTAGATGGTGCATGGGTATAGCTAAAAAGTGAAAGGTGAAAATTGAAAATTAAAGGTTTGTATTTAATTCTTTTTATTGGTCTGCTTTCTTGCCGGAGTATGGGGGAGGTTACCCCTGATTACTTTGTGGGTACTTGGGAGAGAGTTGGTGATGTTGCCGCCGGCGATGTAGTAGATATTAATATATTTAGCGAAACAGAGATTGAAGCGGTAATGATAAGGGTATCGGAAACTTCGGCTCATTTTGGTTTTGTTATTGGTGATATTAAGTGGCGGTTGGTTAGGCGTATTAATGCCCGTGAGTTTGAGATAGATAACCTAAACGCTACGATGGTTACCCACGCAGATGGCCGCATAACCGATAGGCGTAAGTTTTTTGTGCGCTTTCATTTAATTGTAGTTAATAGAAACTTAATAGAGCTTACCGCCCTTGATGAAGAGGAAAATAGAGTAGGTAACCGCCAACAATGGGTGAGAATTAATTAAAAAGTCAGAATTAAAAAATATGGATTTTAGTTCTTAATTTTTAATTATTACTTCGTAGCATAAACCTTATTTGGGCATCTTCCGCCGTTTGCCGGTGGTTAAAAAGGTTAATCTGCTCGCTGGCTGCCCATCCCGAGCCATCGTTGGTTATAACAAAGTAATAGTCGCTGTAAAAGCGGCTGTTGCCGCTGCCGGTAGCCAAAGAGCGAATTTGTGTAACCAGCACAATATCGCCGCCCCGTAAGGTAAGGCCGGCCTCGCCTAAACCGCCCATTTGGCTGTTTAACCTAAGGTAGGCCGTATTTACTATACCATACCAATTATCACCGCCGAGTGTGCTAACAGGCGGTAAAATAAGCTCTTCCTGCCTTGTGCAGGCGGTAACTAAAATAGTAACGATAATAAGGGAGGCTAAGTTAAGCTTCATTTGTTTAATGCAATATGAGTGATTTTAGGTTGTTAAAAAACTCGGATTGGGGGGAATCGAACCCCCGACCCCCGGTCCCCCAGACCGATACGCTAAACCCCTGCGCTACAATCCGTTTTGCTTAGTATAGGTTATTTAAAGGTTCTTTGTCAAGGCTTGCAGAGCAATTTTACGCCGCTTTTTATTGACATTTAAAACAGAAAAAATTATAATAAAATAGAGGATTATCTTATGCCAATGATGACGGTTTTTCCTTTTAAAATAGCTTTTCCTTATGCTGAGTTAAGTTATAAAAGCCCAAACAGCGCCGAAGAAAATAAAAGTAAATTAAAGGTGATGTATGAGCAAAAACGGCAGGAAGGTGATTTTATTTATGGTTACGAGACTAAAGATAACAATTTTACCTTTATTTATGGCGGTGCTTTTGATTTACTTATTAAAGGTAAACTTACCTCTGCTAAAACGGGTTCCACCATTAAGGTAAGAGCGCGTATTAAAGACGAACGTAAGGTTTATAGCAATTTTTACTTAATTTTTATCTGTTTACTAATTTTTACGCTTATTGTTGGCTCTTATGTGGTTATGTATAGTTTAGGTATACCTTTACCTCGCCGGTTTGGGCCGCGTACCGGTTATGAGTTTATCCACTTTATATGGTTATGTGGTATCATTTTAATAACTATGATAGGAGTCTTTAGCTTGGCTACCATAGGAGCAGTACTAATGCATAAAAGTTTTAATAGGCAGTGCCGTACAGTAAAGTTAGTCTTACAAGAAATTTTTAATACCGAAGCTATTATTAAAGAGGTAAAAAAATAAATGGCTTTTTTTCTTTATAAAAAATTTACCTATCATAATCCCAATAGCGCCGAAGAAAACATTAATAGACTGGCTAATGCCGTTATACTTTATTACGATAAAGATGGCTCTTTAATTAACCATAATGAGGCGGTAAGCACTAAAGGAAAATCTTATAAAGGTCAAATTGATTACGCTAAAGGAACTTTTAAAATAACCCCCAAATATACAGGTTTTTTGCGTATATTTATTCTTATTATTAAAGGCAAAGTTGTGCCTACCACTACTGGGGCAACGGTGCAAATAACTATGTATATGCGGGCGCGGTGGTGGTGGGTAACCGTTTGGGGTGTACTTATGTTTGCTTTAACAGTACATTATACCTTAATGGTTATACAGGGGCAAAATCGAGGCCCTGCTTGGGCTATACTGGGCTTTCCATTAATCTTTTTTATTACTTCGTTTACAACTTTATTTTATATAGGGCCGTCAGCCTCAGATTATTGGGGTGTTAAGCACGAAAAAGCTATGGCCGAGAAGTTTTTGAAAAGGATATTCGGAGTGAAAAGGGTTACTAAACCGGTTCATAATTAATAACTAATAATGAATAAGTGTGATTATTAATCTACCGTTAAAAATCTACCGTTAAAGTTACTGTACCGACGGCAATATCTTCTCTAGAGAGAGAAACATATATAGTTCCTGCTCTTATAACGTTAATTATTAATGAAGAACCGCTTATGCCTACAACCCTTACCTCACCAGTACCATTAATAACGGTAATATTCTGTATGGTAAGCCCATGTATTGTATTATTGAAAGTAAAATCAATAGTTCGATGGGCAGGAAAAGAGCTTCCCCAAATGAGCGTTCTATTAAAGGTAGCTTCCTATGGCTGCACTACCATCTAAAGTAATAGGTGTAGTCCTTACATGGTCAATGCCTCCATCGGTAAACTGCATTGTATAAAAATGGCCGGGTTCAAAAGTTATATTATTAGGCAGGGTAAATTCTTGCCCGCCCGCTATAATCCTGTAATTAGCGGCATTACCGGCCATAACGTTAAATAAGGCCGTTATATTAGGGTTTAAAATGGCTTCCCCGTTAATGGCGCTAATAGTAGCGCCGCCCCTTGTCAGCCTTATAGCGGCACTCCTATCGTTATTGGTTAGCTGCAGGTAAATGTTGTCGGTTAAAATTTCATCGCTGGCCATTAATGAGGAAAGTTCTCTTAAAACAACAGGTATGGTTGTTGAGGAATTACCGTTAATAAGTAACTCGGGATGGCCGCTTGTTGGGTCAACATAAAAATCGCGGCCTTCCACTGTAACCGTATATCTTGGGTAAAAGGTAACCATTTGTGAACCCGAAATAAAATCAAGTGGTATAAGCCAACTACTACCTCTTACTCTTGCGCTGCCTATCCTGCTTGAATCATCTCTCTCCGGCGAATAAAAAAGCGTTACAGGAAAGCGGTTAGCGCTATTATCAATGCTTATACGCGGCTGTAGCGGTCTTGGAGGGGGAGGTTCATTATTCGAGCCATTACCAGAGCTATTTTTACCACTGCCACCACTGCACGAAACTAAAGCCATTATTAACGCTAATACTAACACACCATATTTTAAATAACCGTTTTTCATCGTATCTCCTCTTACCAATTAAACAACATAAACCCGGCACCCTAAAAGCGCCGAGTTTATAAGTAAAAATTAATTTACAAAATCATCAATAGTTAAGCGGCGGCCTGTTATATTAATTATGGCCTGCATAGCTCCGGGTTGCCCTTGTGTTATAGTATGGTCGCCGCTAACATTTACCGTATAGGCGTGGTCGCGCAATAACCTAAGGTTGGTTTCGCCGGTAGCCGTTCTTAATGGTACTTCGATACCGCCTATCCCTACAACTATATTGCTAATATCAATGTGCTCACCAAAAATATCGGTGCCAATCCTCGGCATGTCAATATGAAAGGTTCGGCTTTCGCCGCTGTTAATAAACGAAATACCAATTTGGTTCTGAAAAAACGAGCCGCCCCTGCGTACCTGTACCGCCGAGTGTTCGTGGCCGTTGTTAATAAATAAGCCAAGCAACGCCAAGCGTTATGCTGTTTAAATCTACCTGACTCATAGCTTGGTTTAAGTTAAAAACAAAACCTGCCGGGTTACTAATGTTTGCAGCGGTAAACCAAGGCTGGCCGCTGCTATTACGCGGATAAATAGTGCTAAGCCGCCCTTGTACAGGGTTAAACGACCTGATTACAGGAAGGAACAACCTTCTATCTGTAACCTAACGCTTTGCATACCGCTGGTAGCGTAGCCTAAGGTAGGGCCGCGTTCGCCGCCAAGCCTAATTTCCCAGTTGTGTCTTGTGGGGTTTAATACTTCAAGAATATAATTACCGCCTAAATGGCCGCTAATACTATAAACCTCAGCCGGAAAGCCCGGTTCGGCATTACGGTTGTAAAAAACAAAAATACGTGAGAACGGGGCTTGGTCTAAGGCAGCAAAACTAGCTCCGCTGTTCAGCTGTTCCTCCGAAATTAACACCACCGGAAAGGCATCGGTAGTGGTGGTAAGTAAGGTGGTGTTATCTCTTACCCCATGGTCATTAGCGTTAGCAGGTATACCCCCTAATAAATTAGCAGGAGCCACGCTCCCTCTAAAAGCAATCAGGCGGCTACCGGTTTCGTTACGTACGCGAAAAGCCGCCGCCGTGCCTTGATAGTTAGTCCAATCAACATTTAAACCATCGGGTGGTGTAACTGGGTCATCAATAGTCCCCTTACCATTAGAACACCCTGTAAAGCTAATTATTAATCCTACAGTTAGCAAAATTATTAATATTTTTTGTAACTTCATTAATTTCTCCTTTTTAAAATAAAGTGGTTGTAATATTACAATACAATTATAGTCTTACTAATAAAGCTTATTAAGTCCTTATAATACAAAATGGCTTTAGCCATTTTGTATTATAAGGACTTAATAAGCTTTAGTTGTTGTTTCTTATAGTTCTTTTCTTTTTGACATTTAGCCCTAAATAAGCTATAATTAAAACATAGGAGCAATTTATGTCATTAACTTTAACCAAAAATAATTTTAAAAAGCGCGCCGGTCCCGTTATGCTCGTCATTATGGACGGTGTTGGCTACGGCAAATATAACGAAGGCGATGCGGTAGCCGGCGCCTTGATGAACCATCTGCGCCAGCTTGCCGCTAATAATCCACACACCCAGCTTAAAGCGCACGGCACTGCCGTTGGCCTGCCCAGCGATGACGATATGGGGAACAGCGAGGTAGGCCATAACGCCATCGGCGCCGGACGTGTTTTTGCGCAGGGGGCTAAACTGGTAGGCGAATCCATTGCCAGCGGCAATATGTATAAAGGTGAGGCTTGGCAAAAGCTGGTTAAACAGGTAAAAGATAATGGGAGTACTTTGCATTTTATTGGCTTGTTAAGTGATGGTGGGGTACATAGTAATATTAACCATTTAAAAGCAATGATTGCGCAAGCAAAAGCCGAAGGCGTCAAACGCGTGCGTATCCATGCTTTGCTTGATGGCCGCGATGTGGGCGAGACATCGGCATTAGATTATTTTGACCCCTTTGAAGATTATCTTAAATCTTTAAATGATAGTAACTTTGATGCGCATATTGCCAGCGGCGGCGGCCGTATGCAAATAACGATGGATAGGTATAACGCCGGTTGGCCGATGGTGCAACGCGGCTGGCAAACCCACGTGCTGGGCGAAGGGCGGCAATTTGCTAATGCCCGCGAGGCTATCACTTTGCTGCGTGAAGAAACCGGCGCGATAGACCAAGATATTCCGCCCTTTGTGATAGCGGAAAACAATGCCCCTATTGGTACGATAGAAGACGGCGATAGTGTGATATTGTTTAACTTTAGGGGCGATAGGGCCATCGAAATTTCGCGTGCTTTTACCGAAGAAAATTTTACCGAGTTTGAACGCGGCCGCTTCCCTAAAGTGCTTTACGCCGGTATGATGCAGTACGATGGCGATCTGCATATCCCCGCCAATTTTTTGGTTAATCCGCCGTCTATCGACCGCACTTTTCCTGAATATTTATGCAACATGAGCGTTAAGCAATTTAGTATTAGCGAAACGCAAAAATTTGGCCACGTAACCTACTTTTTTAACGGTAACCGCAGTGGCAAATTTGATAATAAGCTCGAGGTTTACACCGAGGTGCCCAGCGATAAAGGGAACTTTGACCAACGGCCGGCTATGCAATGTGCCGAGATTACCGATAAAGCTATCGAGGCGATTAACAGCGGGAGCTATCAATTTATTAAATTAAATTTTCCTAATGGTGATATGGTAGGCCATACCGGTAACTACGAGGCCGTTGTGGCTAGCCTAGAGGCGATGGATTTATGTTTAGGCCGCTTAGCGGAGGCCATTAAAAAAGCCGGCGGCATTATGGTGATAACTGCCGATCATGGTAATGCCGATGATATGTACGAGCATAAAAAAGATGGCAGCGTGTTAATCGAAAATGGTAAGCCAAAAGCCAAAACCAGCCATAGCTTAAACCCAGTACCCCTAATTATTTATGACCCAGCTTTTGCCGGCGACTATGACCCTAAATTGAACGAAGGCTTAGGCATAAGCAGCGTGGCGGCTTTGTGTTTAAATTTATTGGGTTTTGAAGCTCCGCAGGGTTATGATAAAAGTGTAATTAATGTTAAATAAAAAGTAATAATTAAGAAGTAAGAGTTTTTTAATTCTTACTTCTTAATTTTATTTAGCCGGGTACATGGGCTTTGCCCGTATTGTGGCCTGCCTTACAGCGTTCGTGCGACATAGCGCGTATGCTGCTAAAGCTTTCGCCGCAATATTTACAATGGTATTGCTCTTTTATTTCACCTTCATATAGTTCGTGAAGATGGCCGTAATTTTTACCCCTTGTGCAGCTTTCCCGTAACATTATGCGTAAGTTAATAAATTCTTCCCCGCAATATTTGCAAAGCACATTTTTTATCATATAAAACCACACCTTTCTACCATAATTTTGGCCATAACATGCTATTTACTTAAATAAAGATTGCGGCCTTTTTTAACACATTTAAGTTGGTGTATTACAGCTTGTTTTCTTTAGTTATTTATATAAGCTAGATTATATAAGAGAACTTTTATTTAGTCAATCGATTTATAATAAAAAATTACACAAAATTTTTGTTACCTTAAGTAATTACGTTGTTAAATTGCTCAATTAATCGATATTTTTTGGAGTATTTAACTCATATTAAGGTACTCAATTATATCTAAATTATTAAAAGTTAAAGGAAGCTAGTTGCCCTTGACAGCTACCACCTTAGCGTTGTAAATTAACTGATAATGAAAGGCTATTACCTGATAGAAACTTATGGCTGCGAGATGAACAAAGCCGAAAGTAATGCTTTGGCTTACGAACTTAACCAATTAGGTTATTTGCCCACCACGCAAGCCGGCGAAGCCGATTGGATAATTATTAATACTTGTAGTGTAAGACAATCGGCCGAAGATAGAGTATGGGGGCGGCTGGGTTATTTTAAAGCTTTAAAAAAAGATAGTAATTTAAAAATAGCTTTGATGGGTTGTATGGCCGAGCATTTGAAAAATGATGAAAAACTTTTTAAAATTTTTAACGTAGACGAAGTTATTGGGAATTTCGATAAAAAAAATTTTATTGCTAAATTGGCTAAAGATAAAGAACAAGGAGCAAGGAACAAGGAGCAAATTAGTGAACTGGGGAACTATTTTACCGGGAACGATGAATATTCCTTTTTTAGCCGCCATCAGGCCAATGGCTTAAAGGCTCATATTCCCATTATGCACGGTTGTAACAATTTTTGCAGCTACTGCATTGTGCCTTACCTGCGTGGCCGCGAAATTAGCCGCCCGCCGGCCGAAATAATTGGTGAAATAACGGCTCAATTAGTTGCAGGAGTTAAAGAAATTGTTTTAATCGGTCAAAATGTTAATAGTTACAATACTGTTTTAAATTTCCCTCAGCTGCTTAAAGAAATTAGCACGGCGGTAAGCGGTAATTTTCGTTTGCGTTTTACCAGCAGCCACCCTAAAGATTTTAGCCGCCAGTTAGTAGAGGTAATGGCCGGCGACAGCCGTTTTGCTCCGCAGCTGCATTTGGCGGCCCAACATGGCAGTGATAAAGTGCTGGCCGAAATGAATAGGGGTTATACGGCGGCAGCGTATTTAGATTTGTTAAAAATGGCGCGGGAGATTATCCCTAATATCGAGATTACTACCGATTTGTTGATAGGGTTTCCCGGTGAAACAGCTGAAGATTTTAAATTGTTGTTGCAATTTATTAAAGAAGCCGGCTTTAACGATGGTTTTACTTATAAATATAACGACCGTGCCGGTACGGCGGCCAGTAAACGCAGCGATAAGGTGGCCGATGAAGTAGCGGCGTCCCGGCTTAGTGAGGTAATTACTTTGCAAAGGGCCATCAGCGCCGAGCGTCTAAAGCGCCGCATTGGGCAAACGGTAACGGTGCTGGTGCAGCACCAAGCTAAAAGAACTGATGACTTATTTGGCTATAATGAGTATAATGAGAATGTAGTCTTTAAAGCCGATAATAGCTTAGTAGGGCAATTTGTAAGCGTTAGGGTTAAAAGTGTGAGCGGCCTAACCTTACAGGGCATAGTTGAAAAGTGAAAGTTAAAAACTGATAGTTGACAGACCGTTAATAAATGTTACAATCTTTCAGTTTTCAGTTTTCAGTTTTCAGTTTTCAGTTTTCAGTTTTCAGTTTTCAGTTTTCAGTTTTCAGTTAAAAAAGGAGAAAAGATGCGAGGGATTATCAAAACAATTATTATGATGGCGGTAGCAGGGTTTTTAGCGGTGTTAATTGCTTTAAATGCCGGGCAAACGGTAAATTTAAATTTTATCTTTTTTCGCTTTAATAATGTTTCTTTAAGTGTTGTGCTTATCATCTTTTTTGTAATGGGATTTTTATTTAGTATCCCCTCTATTATCTCCGCTTCGTGGCGTTATCATAAAAAATATTTAAACAAAATAAATAAAGATAACCATAAAGATGACCCTAAAAAAATTAAGCATAACCGCAAAGAAAACGAACTGGTAAAACCTCTTGATGGTACGAAAAATTAATAGTCATGCAAATAGTAGTAAAAATTGGTAACACCAATACCGTGATTGCCCTTTACGGCGCTAAACATTTAGTAGCCAGCAAATATATTGCCAGTGTTAACTTAGAAGCTGTGTGGGACGATTTTGTTAGTAGTTTTGTGGCTAACTATCAAGCTAAAATAACGATTGCCCTAATAGCTAGCGTGGTGCCGGCTAAAACAGCTTTAATAATTAGCAATTTAAAAACACAGCTCAATTGCCCTATAAAATTGGTAAATAACGAGCTATTTGCTAAGTTACCGGTAAAAATAGCTGTTTCTGCCGAGATTGGGGCCGATTTAGTAGCTAACGCCGTAGGCGGCTATAACTTAGGTAAGCTACCCTTTGTGGTGGCCGATTTTGGTACGGCTTTAAGCCTTACTACCGTTGATAAAAACGCTAAAGCGGCCGGCGTGGTGATTGCACCCGGTCTTAATATGGCTATGCAAAGTTTAGATGGCGGTACCGGTCTTTTAAGCAGTGTGCCGTTGGCTTGGCCGCAGCATATTTTAGGGCGCACTACCGAAGAATCGTTGCAGGCCGGTATCGTGGCCGGTTTTGGCCATTTGACGCAGGGCCTTATTAACGATATAGAGGGCGAACTTGGAGAGCCTTGCAGCATAATTTTAACAGGTGGGTTAGCTTTTTTATATAAAGATAAATTCAAGGGCAGCTACGAACCTAATTTAGCCATTGACGGCCTTAACGCTATTGCTTTAGATTTAAAAAATAATAATTAATATTTAAAGATTAAAAATAAATTAATTCTTGGTTCTTAATTTCAAAAAATGGCTTGACAATCTAAAGATTATAGTTTAAAGTAAATCAATAGCAATTACTATTATTGTTCTTAATCTTTAAGAACTCGCTAAAAGATTTTTGACAAAGTTGTAATTTTATGCTATCTTATTTATATTATATTAAAAAGGAGTAAATACTATGAAAAGTTTACAAGGTACTAAAACCGAGCAAAACATTTTAAAAACTTTTGCCGGCGAAAGCCAAGCCCGTAATAGGTACGATTATTTTGCTAAACAGGCCGAAAAAGAGGGGTTAATCCAAATTAGCCACATTTTTGCCGAAACGGCTTTGCAAGAAAAAGAACACGCTAAACGTATGTTTAAATTACTGCAAAGCGGTGCTGGGCTTGAGATTACCGCTATGTATCCGGCCGGTAAAATTGGCAACACAATGGAAAACCTTGAAGAAGCTGCCGGCGGCGAACACGAAGAATGGAGCGATTTATACCCCAGCTTTGCGATGACGGCTCGTTCAGAAGGTTTTGAAGAGATTGCCAAAATTTGGGACCACATTGCCCTTGCCGAAAAACATCACCAAGAACGCTACTTAGCTTTACTAAATATTTTAAAGAGTGGCGGCGCTTTTAAACGTAATGGTAAAGTTACTTGGGTATGTTTAAATTGCGGTTATTTAGAAGAAGCCAGCGAAGAAGCGCCAAAGTCTTGTCCGGCTTGCGCTCACCCGCAAGCTTACTTTGCCGTGTTTAATGAAAAATTTTAAGTAAGTTTAACTTTGATAAAAAGCCTTTCAAAAGAGAGGCTTTTTCATCAATCAACTGCCCTTGACTAGTCCCTCATTTACCCTTACAATTAGGCTATGAATAATAAATATAAGCTCCTCGAAGAAGCTACCCTTCCTGAATACCGCAGCCAAAGTTATTACTATAAACATCTTAAAAGCGGTGCGCACATCTATGTGGTGGAGAATGACGATGAGGAAAACCTCTTTTGTTTAGGTTTTAAAACGCCTGTTAGTGATGACAGCGGCGTAGCCCATATTCTTGAGCACACGGTGCTGTGCGGCAGCCAAAAATATCCCAGCAAAGACCCTTTTGTTAGCCTGCTCAAAAGCAGTATGCAAAGTTTTTTAAATGCTATGACTTATCCCGATAAAACTCTTTATCCCGCCGCCAGCGCAGTAGAGCAAGATTATTTTAACCTATTTAGCGTTTATGCCGATGCCGTCTTTTTTCCTTTATTACGCAAAGAATCTCTTTGGCAGGAAGGCTTTAGGTACCAGCTTAATAACGATGGCAGCGTTAGCGAAAATGGCGTGGTGCTTAACGAAATGAAGGGCAACTATGCTAATATGGAAAATTTTGCCTACGATGAACTTATCAAAGCTCTCTTCCCTACGAATTGTTATAAATTTGACAGCGGCGGTAATCCCGATTTTATTCCAGACTTAACTTATGAAGGATTAAAAGCCTTTCATCAAAGGTATTACCACCCTTCAAATTGCTCTATATTTTTATATGGTAATATCGATAAAGAAAAAAAGCTTAACTTTTTGGCTAATTACCTTGACCAATTTGATGAAATTAAAGTTGATAACCAAATTGAGCTTGAAAAAGATTTTGCCAATATTCAAACTATCTTTAAAAATTTTGCCGGCGATGATGTAGCGTTAGCTACCGTTAGCGTGGGCTTTAGGTTGGGTGAGCTCCCTAAAGATGAAGTTTTAGCGTTAGAAGTACTTATGCTTATTTTGCTGGGGTCATCGGGCTCGCCGCTTTACATGGCACTGCAAAATAGCGGGTTGGGGCAAGATATTTCGTCCATCACCGGCCTTAGCCTTGATTATCGGGAAGTGCTCTTTAATGCCACCTTACGTGAAGTAGCCCCCGAAAACGAGGCTAAGGTAGAGCCACTGGTACTAAATAGTTTGGAGCAAATAGTGAAAGAAGGGGTAAATACCGACGAGATAGAGTCGGCCTTGCGTACCATCGAGTACAGCCGCAGCGAAATACGCAGCGGCCCTTACGGCTTACAATTGATGGGGAGGTTGTACAAATATTGGAATCATGGCTTAAACCCTAATAAAGCACTGGCTTTTAAAGAAAGTATGCAAAACTTACGTATTAAAGCTTTTGAGCAGGGATTTTTTGAAAATTTAATTAAGAAGCATTTGTTAAAAAATAGCAACCGTTTAACATTAATTGTTAAACCCGATGTTAATTTGTATAAAGAAAGAAGAGCCGCTAAAGAGCAACAGCTAAAAACTTATGCTGCCGGTTTAACGGAGCAGGCAAAAAAATATCTTCGCGAGCAAGATGAACTGTTAAAGATTTATCAAAATTTAAGCGACGAAGGGGGTATCCCCATTTTAAGCCGCGATGATGTGCCTAAGTTGGTTAGTCCTACCGTTTATCAGCTGGACAGTTTAGCCGGTTTACCTTTAATTATAACACCTTGTTTTACGGCAGGTATAACTTATTGGCGGCTGGCCTTTAATATTAATGAACTTAATGAAGAAGAGCTTTATTATTTGCCCTTTTTTACTCATATTTTAAGCGAACTAGGCTACGATGGAGTAAGTTACGATGAAGTAAGCCGTAAGTTAGCTTTAAATTGTGGTGATTTTGCCGTTGGCATAGAAAGCAATGGCCTATGGAAAGAGGGCGGGAAAGTGCAAAGTTACCTTTATTTGTCTTTTTCGGCTTTGCCTAGCCAGTTGGCGGTAGCTGCGGCTACGGTAAGCGAGCTCCTTACTAAGGTACAATTTAATAGTCCTAAACGTCTTAAAGATTTATTTTACGAGCTTTATAATGATTTAAAACAGGCTATTCAGCCGGCCGGTACGTATTTTGTTGGCCTGCGGCTGGGCAGTAAAAATAGCCCAGCTATGGCGATTGAAGAGCGTTGGCAAGGGTTAAGCCAGTTTTTCTTTTTAGAAAAACTATCTAACCAGCTTGATAGCGAAGGTTTTTGGCCTAAAATTATTACCATCTTTCAAAATTTACATCATAAAATTTTTGTGCAAAAAAAACTAACCATCAATATTACTGCCAGCGAAGATGATATGGTAAAGGCTAAAGAAATTTTGCTGCCTTTAGTGCAGGCTTTACCGGAGGGACAGCTGGGGTTGCCGGCAGTTATACCTTTAAATAATGAGGGAAACGAAGGTTTTGCTATTACCAGCGGTGTTAATTATGCCGGTATGATTTTTCCTTGTAGTGACTATATTAGTAAGGAGCGCCGGGCAGAGATACTTTTAAGCCATTACTTAACAACCGGCGCTTTATTACATTCTATTCGTGCTAAAGGTGGCGCTTATGGTGTAACAATGGGTGTATCTGGGATTTACAATTATGCCCAAATAACCAGTTACCGTGACCCGCGTTTAAAAGAAAGTTTAGAAGATTTTGCAGAGGCTTTAAAGCTAAATAGTATAACGGAAGAAGAATTTACCAACACTTTGATTAGCGTAATTGGTAAAGAAGTAAGGCCGCAAGCCCCCAAAGATAAAGCCTTAGCCGCTTTTAAACGTTACCTTTATAAATTGGATGACGAAACTAGGCAGCAAGCGCGTAACCAAGTTTTAGCTTTAACGAGTACCGATTTAATTTTAGCGGCGGAGCGGCTTTACGCTGGTTTACAACAGCAAATAACGGTGGCTATTGGCAGTGAAGAGGCTTTAAAGGAAGCCGGCTGTTTTGGTACAATAATTAAATTGGTTTTATAAGTATTAACGGGTGGTTATATCATTATAACAACTGTTTTAAGTGATAATGCATTTACGGCTGTTATGTGTATATATTGACAGGTGTACTTATATCGTTTATAATTTTTATTTAGCAAAAAGAGGTTTACAGGCGGAACCGGTACGTGTCAAAAATTTTTGAGTTTATGAAGCCTTACAGCTGGATGCTCTTTTGCGCCGCCGTACTTTTGGCGGTAGAGGCTATCTGTGCCTTAGTGCTGCCGGGCTACATGGCTAACATTGTTAATGATGGCGTGCTGGCCGGCCATATAAATGTTATTTGGCGTAATGGTATAATTATGCTTTTAGTAACTCTGCTCAGTATGGCTGCCGCTTTAGTGGTGGGTTTTTTTACCGCTAAAATGGCTACCGGTGTGGCCAACGATTTACGTGAAGCCGTCTTTACTAAAGTGGTGGGTTTTTCGCAAGCCGAAGTTAATCGTTTTTCCACCTCCTCGCTGCTTACCCGCACTACCAACGATATTATGCAGGTGCAAAACACTTTAATGATGGCTATACGGCAATTTATTTATGCTCCTATGATAGGTATTGGTGGTATTATCAGGGCACTTGAGCGTGATGTTTCGATGGCGTGGATAATTGCCCTAGCTACCGTTATTATGGTTGGCCTGTGTGCCATTTTGTTTATTATTGCTTTACCCAAATATAAATCTTTACAAAAACTTATTGATAGGCTCAATCTTGTTTCTCGCGAAAATTTAAGCGGTATTTTGGTAGTGCGTGCTTTTAGCACTCAAAATTTTGAAAAGAAACGTTTTAATGAGGCCAATAAAAATTTGGTGCAAACAGAGTTATTTGTTAATCAAACCTTTGCCTTTTTAACTCCCATTATTATGCTAGTTATGAATATTACCACAGCAGCCATTGTTTGGGTAGGAGCTAGGCGAGCCTCTGCTTTTATGATAGATATAGGCGATATTTTTGCCTTTTTACAATACGGTATGTTAATTATCTTTGCTTTTTTAATGATTTCTATTATGTTTATTATGGTTCCCCGTGCCGTAGTAAGCGCCACGCGTATAAAAGAGGTGCTAGAGACCGAAAGCAGCATAAAATACCGTAAAAACCCTTTGCCCTTACCCAAAGATTTTAAGGGGATTATCGAGTTTAAAGAGGTAAGCTTTCGTTACCCCGATGCCACTAAAGATGATGATAATGTGCTTAATAACATTAGCTTTACCGCCAAACCCGGCCAAACCACCGCCATTATTGGGGCAACGGGCGCCGGAAAAAGCTCTATCTTTAAGTTGCTGCTGCGTTTTTTTGATGTTACCGGCGGCAGTATTACCCTAGATGGCATGGATATAAGAGATATTCATAAAGAAGATTTACATAACAAAATTGGTTATGTGCCGCAAAAGGCCTCCCTGTTTACCGGTACTATTCGCTCTAATTTACTTTATGCCGATAAAGAAGCCTCTGAGGAAAGGTTACTTAAGGCGGTAGAAATTTCACAATCTGCGGCCTTTATTGCCGGCAAGTCGGAAGGCTATGAAGCTAATGTGGCGCAGGGCGGCTCAAATTTTTCGGGCGGGCAGCGGCAACGGCTTTCTATTGCCCGGGCATTGGTGAAAGAGGCGCAGATTTACCTCTTTGATGACAGTTTTTCGGCCCTCGATTTAAAAACCGATGCTCTCTTGCGCGCCGCCCTTAAAGAGCAGATGGGCGACAAAACAATGATTGTTATTGCCCAAAGAATCTCCACCATTATGGACGCCGACACCATTGTGGTTTTAGACGGCGGTAAGATTGCCGGACTTGGCACACATAAAGAATTAATGCAAAATTGCGAAGTCTATCGTGAGATAGCGGCCTCTCAACTAAGTGAAGAGGAGGCCGGCGCGTGAGCGAAGAAAGCAGCGATAGCGGAATAGATTTTGGTATGGGCGGTGAAGGGGTAGCTGCTAAAGCCAAAGACCCTAAAAAAACCTTAAAAAAACTTATTGTTTATTTAGCCCCACACAAAGCGGCGTTGTTGGTAGTGTTAATTTTTGCTTTGGTCTCCACTGCCTTTGCGGTAGTAGGGCCCAGAGTAATGGGCCGGGTTACCACCATTTTAGTAGATGGTATTGTGGCGCACTGGTTTGGTACCGGGCTGCTCACAGATTTTCGCCGTATGGGTACGCTTGTTGGGGTATTAATTACACTTTATATTGTATCGGCCCTCTGTAATTTAATGCAAGAAATTATTATGGCAAGGTTGGCGGTAAAGGTTACCTATCAGCTTAGATCAGAAATCTCCGAAAAAATGCACCGCTTGCCCATCAACTATTACGATACCCGTTCGCAGGGCGAAGTGCTTTCACGCGTAACCAACGATGTGGATATGATTAGCCAAACCCTTAGCAGTAACTTTACCCAGCTGATAACTTCATCAACCACCATCGTGGGTGTGCTTATTATGATGTTAAGTATTAGCTGGTTAATGACTTTGGCGGCGCTTATTGTTATCCCGCTTTCTATGGGTATTATGGTGAAGGTGCTAAATAAATCGCACGTCTTTTTTAGCGCTCAGCAAGAGGCAATGGGGAAACTGAGCGGTATTGTGGAAGAAACCTACAGCGGCCACAATATTATTAGGGCTTATAACGGTGAAGGTGATGCCGGACAGAAATTTACTAAAGAAAATAAAAAGGTGCGCGCCTCTGCGTGGAAGGCCCAGTTTATGACGAATATTATTGAGCCTATCTTTTCTTTTGTGGGCAACTTGGGTTATGTGCTGGTTTGCGTATTGGGCGGTGTGCTGGTAGTGCAGCGCATCATTACCATTGGTGATGTGCAGGCTTTTATCCAATATATCCAAAACTTTACGCAGCCGTTGGGTGAAATTGGCGTGTCGGGCAATATGTTACAGGGTACCATTGCCGCCTCCGAGCGAGTCTTTGAGTTTTTAGAGGAAGAAGAGGAAGTGCCCGACCCCGAAATTTCCTTAGGAAAAACTAGTTATGAGGGGCGGGTAAGCTTTCAGCATGTACGTTTTGGGTATAGCCCCGATAAAATTATTTTGCATAATTTTTCGGCCGAAGTAGCACCCGGCCAAAAGGTGGCCATTGTAGGGCCAACCGGCGCCGGTAAAACAACGGTAGTAAAGTTATTAATGCGTTTTTACGAGTTAAATGGCGGTAAAATTTTAGTAGACAATATAGATGCGGCAACTCTTTCGCGCAAAGATTTACGCGATATTTTTGGTATGGTGCTGCAAGATACTTGGCTGTACAACGCCACTATTATGGATAATATCCGCTACGGTTCGTCGGAGGCTACAGATGAAGAGGTGATTGCCGCTGCCAAAGCAGCCCACTGCCACCAATTTATTAAAACTTTACCCGGCGGTTATAATATGGTTTTAAACGAAGAAGCCAGCAATATTTCGCAGGGGCAAAAACAACTGTTTACTATTGCTCGGGTTATTTTAAAGAATCCGGCCATACTCATTTTAGATGAAGCTACCAGCTCTATCGATACCCGCACCGAAGTGCTTATCCAACAAGCTATGAAAAATATTATGCAGGGACGAACCAGCTTTGTGATTGCTCATAGGTTATCTACCATCAGAGATGCCGATTTAATTTTGGTAATGAAAGACGGCGATATTATTGAAACCGGTAACCACGAACAGCTTTTAGCCGCCGGCGGCTTTTACGCCGATTTATATAACTCGCAGTTTTCTGAGGGTGTAATCAATGAAGATGAAATTTCGTCATTAAGGGAGTAACATAATGAGTAACGAGCAAATAACGACCAAAGATGCAGAAGACGAAAATACCGCAGTTAAAAAGAAAGGTAAAGGCAAAATTATTGCCCTTTTAATTATCACCTTATTGCTTATAGCCGGTACAGTTATTGGTCTTTATTTTATTGGGCAAAGTAGGCGTTACCTGAGTACCGATAACGCTAGGGTAACCACCAATTTAGTAACTATTCAACCATCGGTAGGAGGTATCTTTGAAAATACTGCTCTTTATACCGGCCGTTATGTGGCCGCCGGCGAACTTTTAGGCTGGATAGAAAATAGCGAAACCTTTTTTTCGCCCTTTGCCGGGCTGATTGTTAGAACATACACGGTGCAAAACCAAGTGATATGGCCAATGGAGCCGCTGGCTGTTGTAGCCGATATGGGCAACCTGCATATTCAGGCCAACATCGAAGAAACTTATATTACGCGCCTGCAGCTTGGCCAAGCCGTTAGCGTTACCCTAGATGCTTTTGGTAATAGGCAATTTAGCGGTTATGTAGCTGAGATTGGCCATGTAACCGATGCCGCTATCTCCGGTAATGCTATGTTTTTTAATACCGGCGGTACCTTTACTAAGGTAACACAGCTTATCCCAGTAAAAATTAATTTAAATGATGATATTAACTTAGAAAATTTCATCGGGTTAAATGCTCGGGTGCGTATTGCTATAGCGGCGCCGGTTAATCGGCTTAATAATTTAACTGCGGGTGCAGTTAATCATACCCAAAGATGGAATGTGCATACCACGCTTGGGCTGATTGTAGAGGGAATTAATGTAAACGTAGGCGATAGAGTGAGCGCCGGGCAAATATTGGCTACCTTAGAGGCCGCCGATTTGGCCTACCAAGTGCAAATTGCCGAAGTTGCCTTGCGTACCGCCGAGATAAATATGGCTATGGCCGAGCATAACCACAGAAATGCCGTTGCCCTAAATGCCGCTAGAGCTACCCCTACAGATGAGCTGCGGCAAGCTGAATTTGCCTTGCAGTTAGCTATTACCACGCGCGATCAAGCACGGGTAATGTTAAACGCCGCCCGCACTGCTTTTGAGAGAGCAGTGATTAGAGCACCTAGTGCCGGCACGATAACGGCCATCTTTGCCCGTGAGGGAGCTGTGGCAATGGGGCTTTTATTTGTTATAGAGGATACCGTTGATTAAGGTAGTTCGCTCACCTCACGGCGGTGGCCGGTTTACTCGCTTAGTAGGCTATAAGTAAAGTCGTTACGGCCAGTATTGACTTTATTGGTAACTATTAAAATCATCTATAATTATTAACGCTTATTAAAAAGCAAATAGGGAAGGCTTATGACTAACGTTAAAAGGAATAAAAATTGGTGTCAATTACACGCTCAAACGGCCAGCCAAAGTTGTTGTCCGTATGTTCGGTAGCGTTTGGCGGGTATTCATAACCCAAAATAGTTAAGGTATTCTCTTGTAAAATAGTGTCTGTAAGGCAATAGCCCCACACTTTAGTGGGTTTGTAATTTTTGTGCCATGTTTTTTTAACCACAATGTTATTGCTATTATTACCTCCGTATAATAAGCGGTATTATATAAATCACTACCACAATTAATAGAGTTCCAGATAAAAATATCACAGCCAAAAAAATTTTAAATGAAGTTTTACCATCAATAAAAAAGTGCCAAAACCTCATACCAAGCCCCAACACAACTAGTAGCCAAATACCTGACATTGTTAAAATATTTAAAAACATTGTATTAACTGCTAAAAGTAATATTAAAAAAATTATTTTGGTTAAAGTTAAGGGTCATTAAGTTAAGAACTCTCCCACTTATAATAAGGTTAAGATGGTTAGTAATCGTTACATCGGGGCTAAAATCGTTGGCGGCTAACCAAGCTAACGTAGAGCCTGTTACATCGGTAGGGTCTTCAGTAAATATCTCGTAGAATACACCGGTAATAATCTCTATAATATCAATTTCTTCCGGTAAAAACATTAAAATAGTTTCAAGGTCTAGTTGTTGTAAAAGAGCTAATTCGGTTGGGTCTGTAATAAAATGGGCTAAAAAGCCTTGCATAACCTCCCATAATTTATCTAAATCTATGGTGGAGGTATAAACTACTTGCTCGCTACTGTAAATGTGAATATCTGTAAAAACAACATCTTTAACTATGTGCATAAAATCATCTACGGTAAGGCCGGTAGTCTCGGTCATCGTATCAAGCAGCGCTAAAGTTTCTTCATCTAAAAAATCGAGCTGGGTGCTGTATAGAAATTCGATAAATTCTTCTTGCGGCGGAATAGCCAAAACAAGAACGGGTACAAAAAGTAAAGTAGCTAAAAGTTTTTTCATAATTTCTCCAATTTATTTTATAAGTTTAGGCAGCAACATTAATGGTAAATTAAATGATAATTTTTTAAAGATTAATCCCTAAACGTTTATGGTTAAAGCTAAAAGTGAGTAAATCCATCACTTCATTGTTAATATTTAATTTAATATTAGCTGTAATATCTACTTCCGGGCTAAACCCGTTGATGGCCAGCCAGTTGAGTATAGTTGTAATATCGCGGCTGCTCGCTAAAAATTCGTTTTCTAAAGATAGCTCCATCAGTAATTCACTTAAAGATTCTAAAAAATCAGGCGGCAAAAATGTCAGCAGGGTTTCGATATTTAAAAACTCTTCAAAAAAAGCAAATTCATCATCTTCCAGCATATAACTTAAAAACATTTTAACTATCTCAAGTGTTTTATCTATATCGATAATCATAGTAAGAGTTATTTGTTCGCGGCTATAATGTTGGATAGTTATAGGAACGGCTTG